>JBBSYK010000033.1:0-9748 GCA_038045285.1 Nanobdellota archaeon
ATTACAGCATTGGAGATACTCCTGGAACAGCAGGAGTATCTGGATGTATGAATTTGACAAATAATAATACCGTTTATATACAGACAGGAAATATTGTTCCTTCTGGAACAATGGCTTCCTGCATAAACATAACTGCCTCGAATGTGACATTCAATGGAAATGGGTATTGGATTAGCAATGTAACATTTAATCAGAGCGTAATATTTAGCAATAATAGGCAAAATATTACAATAAGAAACGCAAATGTGAGCAATAATATGGGTGATGGCTTGACATTTAGTGATGTTAATTATTCATTGATTATTAATGGGACGTTTGATTCGAATGATGATGGGATTTTTATTCTAAGAAGCAGTAATACTACTGTAATAAATAATATAGCTAGGAATAATACAAATGATGGGTTCTCGACTGCTATTGGAAACGGTACAGTCATAAATAATACGGCCTCATTTAATTTTGGATTTGGGGTTCGTATCCAGGGTATTACTAATGTTAATGTTACAGCTAATTTTGTGAGCAATAACACTTTAGGAGGCATTCTTCTTTCTGGAGGAGGAAGACATACTGTGAATTTTAATACTATAACTAATAATTCAGGCAATGGTTTAAGATTGAGTACAACCGGCAGTGGCTCTAACACAATAATAAATAATACTATAACTTATAACTCAATAAGCGGGATAGACATAGTAAGTTCTTCTGTAGGAAATACAGTTGATAATAATACAATTAGTTTTAATGGAGAGGCAGGTATTTTTAAGAGTTCGTCTAGTTCAGGAGCGATTTATAATTTTAGTTTTAATGTAATTAATTTCAATAAGTACGGGATCAATTTATCTTTAAACGGAAATAGCCAAATTGTTAATAATGTTGTAAATAACAACTCGCATAGCGGGGTTATTACTGCTTCTAATGGTGGCGCAGTAGGTGTAATAAATATAGTTAATAACAGTTTTAATAATAATTCTATTTATGGTGTATTTACTATAGTAAGAATAAACATTACTAATAATACGATACAGCTAAGTACAATTGGTATTTATGCTAATTCAAGCAATAACATAATTGGGAATAATACGATTAAAGACAATTCACAATATGGAATATATTTGAATTACAGCTTGTTAAATAACATAACCGGCAATATATTTATTAATAACACCATTGCTGCAATAAATCTAACAAATGCCCAGAACAACACAATTATTAACAACTCTGGAGATGGAAATACGTATGGAATCAGTTTTGCTTCTGGTTCAAGCGGAAATCAAATATATAATAATATAATTAGAAATTCAAGAAAAGATGCAGTGTTTATTGCTGATTCTGCTTCTGGGAATAATTCATTTGCAAATATGAGTTTATTGGGAACAAATAATTCTTTCTACGATGTTAGATTTGCGTCTTCTGGGATTAATAATACTTTTATTATTGATACGAACATATCAAATTATACATTTACAGGAACAGGAGGGATAGTAATATTTAGGCATAGCAGGTTTGGGCAGATTGAATTTTTGAAGAATATCAGCGGAAACAGCCATAATTTATCGCTTGATGTGCAGATAAGAAATAACAGCATTTTTGTGAATGGCTCTAAAGGAGCATTGAACCAGACAGCGAATATAACGCTGTATGGAATAAAAAGAGATCTTATTAATCCTCGTATAATAAGGGCTGGGGAGACATGCACACAAGCAATGGGCTGCTATAACTTCACTGCTCTTACTGCAGGGACAGTTTCATTTAATGTAACTGGATGGAGCAATTACAGCATTGGAGATTTGCCTGTTATTAATTTCACTGCGCCGACATTTGCCAACAACACTAAGATAACGCCGACAGGAGGAGCGCAGGCCAATATAAGCATAAACTCTTCCGGCTTGAGTGAATTTACCTGGAATTGGAATGGAACAAATTATACTATGTATAATGATTCTCTGGTGCTGATGATGAATTTTGAGAATTTGTCTGATCTTGGAGAGAATCAGACTTTTGTAAGAGATAATAGCAGATATGGGAATAACGGGACGATGGTCAATGGAGCCGATTATAATTTGACGAATGTGAAGTATGGGAAAGCAGCAGAATTTAATGGAGTAGATGATGCTTTAATAATTACAGACACTACAAATAGTCAATTAGACTTTACCGGAAATATGACTATGGAAGCATGGGTTTATAGGAGAGGAACGCCTTCATCACAAGCGAGAGTTGTTGGGAAAGGAGATTTATACTTATTATATACAGGTACTGATAATATAATGCGTTGTTATTCTAGTGGTTTGAATACAACACAGATATTAGCTATTACAGCTTTACCACAAAATATTTGGACTCATGTTGCATGTACTTTTGCAACAGGGTTAAGAAGCCTTTATATTGATGGGAAATTAGTTTCCTCTGATACCCCGACTGGTGTATTTACTGTTAATAATGAAAATCTGGCTATTGGGAATTACATAGTTCCAGGAGCAGGTTATAGATTCAACGGCACAATCGACGAAATAAAGATTTGGAACAGAACACTGAGCGCTGATGAGATAAATCAGACGTATTACTCTGGCTTATATAGACTCGGAAATACGTCATGGGAGTTTTACACGAACAAGACGAATTTAACTCGCGGGAGTTATACTTATCAGGGAATTGTGAAAGATGGTGCGGGAACGCAGAGTCAGACAGAGTGGAGGACTCTAAGAGTAAATAATTTGCCGACTGCAACTTTAGTCACGCCGACAATTTGGAATCAGACTACTAACAGGACACCTAGTTTCACATGGACAAGCAATGATGCTGATTCTGATGCTATAACTTATGAATTGAATTTAACATGTTATGTGACAACTGGCGGAGGATGTTCAGGGAAGGGAAGTGATGAAAGATATGTACAGTCTATTGTAGGAACAACACATAATTTAGCTGGAGATTTACAGTATTTGATTGATTATAATAATTATTACAATTGGTCTGTGCGTGCATATGATGGAAGCGAGTACGGGGCATGGACGAATATATTTGGTTTGAATATTTCAGCTCTTGTCGCGATAAGCTTGCCAGTGAGCACTATTGATTTCGGCTTATTGACTCAAGGGCAGAGCAAGAATACTACTACTGGAGATCCTGCGCCATTTAGAATACAAAATGACGGAAATGCATTTGTGAATATTACAGTCAATGGAACTAATCTTTGGCTTACAAAAGCAAATCCAGATAGATTTTATCAGTTTAAGATTGCTAACAATAGTGCTGAAAATGGCTCGTTCAGCTGGAGCCAGAGTCTTATTTCATTTAGAAATATGAGCGGACCTGCAGTTACATTGCTTTCAATTATTGAGTTAAATTATACTGATGCCAGCGATACAGCGCTTATTGACTTGCTTGTTGAAGATCCAGCAAGCGAGCCTGCTGGGCAGAAGTTATCAACTGTCACATTCACTGCGTCATTGGGAGAATAAAATGAAAAATAAATATAACTTAGAAGTAATGGAAAAAGAAATAAATAAGAAAATTGAGAAAGAAGATTACTTTTTAGAGGATAATAATTTAATTAACTCTTCTGTTGAGAATATTTTTATCTTAGATTGTTCTTTAAATGCTTTTTCATCTGACCAGATGGCACAATTTAAAGAAAGAGCTAATGCAAAGTACGGGTCATCTTTTTTAGAATCTTCATGTGGTGATAACGAATGTGCATCAGATAAGTATTTAATATACTCTTCTTTCGAGAACGAATCTATCTTTGATTCTATTATTGAGAGAAGAAAAGCAAACATCTGCTCGTTAATCTTGCCATATTTCAAAACTCTTTCTTTATCGGATATTAATTCTTCAAAGGCGTATTTAGGAACAACTAAGCGGGTCCCTCTATGCGGCAATTCTTCGATTATTCTTCTTCTTTCAGAGCCAATATTGAAGAATGAGAAGAGAATAGAAGCATCAACTACAAGTGTTAAAGGCAGTTTGTTTATCATAACTGCTTCTTATAAATCATGTCTTTTGGCAACTCTTTCTTTTAGTTCTGAACCTAATTGTGATGCTAATTCATCAGTCATTTTAGAATTCTTTAATAATTCATCAGCTACTTTAAACATAAGTTTCTCTGCTAGTCGCTCTTTAAGCGCTTTAGAGACTAAAGCAACTACTTCTTCTTTAGTTAATTCTCTAAATCCCAATTTTAATTCTTCAGGTATTTTTATTTTAATGAATGTTTCTTCCATAAGAAATGATAATATAGATGAGTATATAAATTTTTCTTCATTTTCTCTGCGAAAAATGGATGTTTGCTTCTTATGTGCTGAATTACTTGCAATTATTGAGTTAAATTATACTGATGCCAGCGATACAGCGCTTATTGACTTGCTTGTTGAAGATCCAGCAAGCGAGCCTGCTGGGCAGAAGTTATCAACTGTCACATTCACTGCGTCATTGGGAGAATAAAAATGGAAAATAAATATAACATGGAGGGAATGGAGAGAGAAATAAATGAAATAAAAATAACTGCTTTTATACTGAGAAAATTAAATTTGTGCAAACTCCCTACTTTAGTTCGTGAGCAAGCAAATTTAATTTTCGAGGCTGAGAAACTCTTTGAGTTTCGAGGTGCTCAGAAACTATCAGTTTCTGACATGTTCAAGGACCCTCAGACTAAAGTCTGTGGCGTGTCCGAGTTCTTGACATATCAGATTTTGCCTTCAAGAAGAAATTTAATTATGTCAGAAGTTAAGAAAACTTTTACTAACAATTGCTTTTTGAGGTGTGGATCATTGGACCAAATTGAAGCATTAATTGATAATGCCAAGGCAAGAAAATCTGCATCATTTAGATCTTCTAGAACTTGCAATGTTTCCATAATAAAGTTTTCGTATTGTGAAAATTTTAAAAATATTATCTTCTCTTCAACTTCAAGCAGCCTCATCTTAAATTCTTGCTCTGAAAGTCTTGATTTAGCTAAACATTCCTCTCTGTGTTTTTCGAATTCCAATTTTACAAATTCAGGAGAAAAAAACTCTGTTTTAATAGAAGAAAATAAATATGAGGATATAGAACTAGGATTCATAAGAGAAAATAGTACGTTATTGTCTAATACAATTTTCATTTCAATTTATAAAAACTTCTCTCTTTTCACAGAAGAAATTTTACTTAATAATTCTACTCTCTTTTCAGGAGAAAGTTCTTCTAGTAATTTTTTAAATCTTCCTTTCTTTGCTCTTCTTCCTAAATCGATAGACCATTTGATTAGTTCTTGTTCTTCTTTTGTGTATAATTTTGCTTTTATGGCCTCAAACTTAACTTTCGATATAAAATCTTTGACAACTCTAGCTAAAGCTGCTTCAAACTTATCTTTTAATTCTAAAGGAACTTCTACTTTTATTACTATTTCTGCCATTAAAGAAAATATCTATGTTAAATATATAAATCTTTCTGATCTTTTGTCTGCATTTTCGTCAAAAATAGATTTGAGTTTAAAGTGTGACGCGAATGATAAAATTCTCTTTACCTTTGGTGAGATTGGCTGCATATTGCAAAGCTGCTTTAATATGCTCTCTTGTAAGCGGTGTTATGAAACTTTAGAGAATTCTGGTAATTATGTTACTAATAGCCCAGAATTCTCTAATGGACAATCGTCAAGAACAAAGTTCTTGAACGCTTCGAGAATTAAAATTCTCGATGTCTTAAAAATAAGCAATACAATCAACAGAATTGTCCATATTAATAATTTCTTTGGCTGGAATGCCTCCTTCAAGCATCTCCAGGACTTGCTAGACCATAACTCTAGTTCCTTTGAATGTGAGTTTTCCATGACGGATATTGCTATCCGCGATAATGTATTTATTAATTTCGATTCTCATAAAGAATTTGAAATTGAGATAATATATAATTCTTTCCATGATAGTGGAGGAGTGAAAGATGAATAATAAATTTATAGAATCAGAAGTGTTAGAACTAAAAACTTCAACGTCTGAATTGAAAGAAGCAATTATAGCCATAGCAGCGATAATGAATAAGCATCGAAAGGGAGAATTATATTTCGGAATTAAGAATACTGGCGAGATTGTTGGGCAGGATGTTTCTGATAAAACTTTAAGAGATGTTGCGCAGGCAATAACAGATCATATTGAACCGAAGATATATCCTCATGTCGAGAATGTTACAATTAAAGAAAAACAATGCATTCATGCAGTATTTGAAGGAAAAAAAGTTCCTTATTATGCATATGGCAGAACATATATGCGAGTTGGAGACCAAAATAAACAATTAAGCCCAGAAGAAATTGAGCGATTTATTATTGATAAAAATACAGAAAAAATGCGTTGGGATAATCAGATCAATGATGATGCGACTTTGAAAGACATTGATGAGAAAAAAGTGAGATTATTTATTAAAAGAACAGGACAGAATTTTACTTCAATTAAGAATATTTTGGATACACTCGAAGTTGTGAAGGAGAACAGGCTTCTTAATACCGCAATTATTTTCTTTGGAAAAAATCCACGCAAGCATTTCTTTAATTTTAGACTTCGATGTGCAGTATTTGCAGGAAAAAGCACTTCCACTATTCTTGACAGACAAGAAGTTGAAGGAGACATTTTACAATTGATTGAAAACGCACTTGATTATATCAGGAAGAACATTCATTTGGGTATGAAGCTTGAAGGTTTAACTCGTGTTGATGTTCCTGAAATAGACTCTGATGCATTACGAGAAGCGCTAACAAACTCCTTTTGTCATAGGGATTATTACGATCCTGAATGTGTTGAAGTGGCAATCTTTCAGGATAGAGTAGAAATACGAAATCCGGGCAGTTTATATGGCGGATTAACTATAGAACAGCTGCTAAAGGGTGGAATTGCAAAACGAAGAAATCCATTAATTGCAGAGCTGTTACACCGAGTTCATTTTGGAGAGAGATGGGGTCGAGGAATACCTTTTATTTTGGAGCGGGAAAAGGATACGAATTTTGAAGTGATAGCGAATATATTCATCGTGACATTTAAGAGAAAGAATAAAGAGATTATAATAAAGGTGACTGAAAAGGTGACTGAAAAGGTGACTGAAAATCAGAAAAAAATTTTAGAGATCATTAATGAGAATCCTCAAAGCACAGTTATAGAGATTGCAAAGGAAATTAAGATATCTAGAAAAAGCGTTTTAGAGAATATTTCCAAGCTTAAAGAAAAAGGCATTTTGAAACGTGTTGGTCCCGATAGGGGAGGATATTGGGAGGTCATAGAAAAATGAAAATGAAAGAGGAGCATAGTGAGAAGGAGGATATAGAATGGAATTGAATAAAAAGATAATTTATGGGATTGATTTTTTAATTGTAGCTGGGACTTTAGTAGGACTATTTGTAATGTTCGGATATGCCAGGCCTCTTGTAATTGGACCAATTGATGATTACAATACCTCAAGCACATCTGTTTTATTCACGTTTGAGAAAGGAGAGGTGATATTGATTGATGATAATTTGGAATTCAGCTCGCCGCAGAAGATTTATGCACAGGATTATTTAGTCGTGCATTTAGATCCCGGAAAATATTATTGGAAAATAGAAGGCGCTTTGCCTAGCAGTGTTAGGAGCCTGACAATAAATTCTGTCGTGGATCTTAAATTGAAAAAAAGCGAGGGAAGGGAAGATGAATATGAAGTTGTTAATGCTGGAAATACTTTATTGGACGTCGAAGTTTATCATAATGATATCCTGAATCAGACTTTAGTTTTAGAAGTAGATGAAAGCAAGCAAGTTAGCGGCGAGGCTTTTGTCGGGAGGCAATATGGTTAGGGTAGATTATGTCTTTTGGAATTTTGACAGAAGAATAGTAGAGATATTAGGTAGAATTCATATAGATGATTGTAAAAAAATTAATTGTATCATTGAAACCTCAAGATTTGTATTTGCGCAATCCCCCTACTTCAGTTCGAGGGCAAGCAAATCAAATCTTGATGGTGCTCAAGAACCCGAACACGCCCCGGACTTTAGTCCGAGGGTTCTTGACATATCTAGTTTAAGAGGTGAAATTGATGAATCTTAATAAATTAAATATTTTATTGGTTATTGGAGTGATTGTTTTAGTATTTATGAATGTTCAAGTTAGTGCTTTGGGAATTACACCTGGAAGAATAAATCTTAATTATGAGTCTGGAAAAGAAGTTTCTGGAGGATTTACTGTTGTGAATACTGAGAATAAAGATATTCAAGTGGTGATTGTTGCGCAAGGAGAATTTAATCAGAGCGTTAGATTTTCTGAAGTATCATTTAAAATGAGTTCTTCTGAGAAAGAAAAGAGAATACAATATAATTTGAAAATGCCTTCGCAGTTATCGCCAGGGCCACACATGGCAGAAATAGTAGCCTTAGAAATACCTTCTAAAGCGGGAAACGGTGATACTTCAGTTGGAGCAACTGTTGCCGTAGTCACACAGGTTAATGTTTTTGTTCCTTATCCAGATAAATATGCTGAGGCAAGTTTAGACATAGTTTCAGACACTCCTGGAAAAATCACATTTGTTATTCCAGTTGTAAATCGGGGTAAATTAGATTTAGTTAGAGTGAGGGCTAATGTAGATATTTATGGAACATTGAACGAGAAAGTTGTTAGCTTTAATACAAATGAAGTTGGAATAAAAAGCGGGGAAAGAAGAGAGATTGCTTATGCTTGGAACGCAAATGTAACTACTGGGACTTATAGGGCTGTTGCTACTGTGCTTTATGATGAAGAAACTTTAAGATTAGAGAGACAATTTTCTGTTGGAAAACCTGTTTTAGATTTGCAGCAGATTGAAGTAAATGATTTTACTTTGGGGCAAATAGCTAAGTTTGAGATGCTTGTTGAGAATCAATGGAGCGAAGAAATTAAAGGAGCTTATGCTGAGATGGAAATTTATAACAAGCAAAAGGAAATTATGGCTGATGTCAAGTCGCCAACTTATGACTTTCTTCCATTGTCAAAGAAATTAATGGTAGCTTATTGGGATACTGGAGGAGTAAAGGAAGGAGTTTACGACTCTTCTGTTTTCTTGAGATATGGAGCACAGTCGACGCAGAAAGACTTTAAGCTGGATGTTAAACAGGATTCTATTACTGCCATTGGAATAGGCTATGTTATTTCATCGAAGACAAAGAGCGGAAGCTCTATAACTACTATTTTAGTTGTAGGAGTAGTGGTTTTGATACTTATAAACCTTGGATGGTTCTTAGTGTTAAGAAAATTCCTTCATAGAAAGAAGGAATAATTTTTTGTATATAAAGTATAAAGGGTTAGCCTTATTAGGTGCTAAACCCTTGTGTTATTATTCAAGTAACACAAGAAATTCTTGCAAAAGAGAGCAATAAACCTTTCTATTCAGTAAAACTTATCTTCGAAGATAATTGGGAAGATTACCTAAAGACTCATGAAGTACGAGAGATAGAACGAATCGAAGTAGAAAAGATGCTTACGTGTAAAGATGGAAGTAGAGGAGGATACTGGTATTATTGCAAGAATTGTGATGAATATGTCTTTGTTCCATTTGGATGCAACTCAAGATTATGCTCTTGCTGCGGCAAGAGATACACAGACCAATGGGCATCAATGCTTTCTGAAAGACTTGAGAAAAACATATTCCATAGACATCTTGTCTTTGGAATTCCAGATATGCTCTGGAAATATTTTCAGGATGATAGAACTCTTTACAAAGTTCTGATGGATACTGCTTACATCCACTAACTCTTGCAAGTTCATTATAAGCTGAGAATCTATCTTCA
>JBBSYK010000034.1:0-1594 GCA_038045285.1 Nanobdellota archaeon
TCCGATATTGGCCCAAGGATAAAATGTTTGACTTTATGGAAGGCTTTTTCGGCCCAGATCTTTTGGGCGAAAAGGCCGGCGGCAAGTATTATTTCTCCTAAACCCAGAAGAATACCTGTTAAAATTCCAAAAAATAATAGAATTTTAAGTTCTATAATTAGAGATATTTTTATTATTATATAAGATATAGCAACCCAAGCTATTCCTCTTAACATAATCAGAAAAGAAATTGATTTAGTAAATGCTATAGGTATTTTAGATTGATTGTTTTTATTAAATTTGAGAATAAACCAGCCTACAATCGATAGAATGACTAGAGAAATAAGAAAGAAAAAAAGCTGATAAAATAAATGATAATTTGATGCTAAGATTGTTGTATCAATTGGTTTCATTTGTTAAACTCCCCTATTTCATGCTGTTTAGTGTGTTGAATTAAGTCTATGGAAGTTTTTAACAGCAAGAATAGTAAAAGAAGAATTGAGTTTGTAACAGTTGAATTAAAGGAAAAAATGGAGAATGATATAAATCCTCCAAATATAATTATAAGGTGCATTGGAAGAATTCTTAAATATGGTTCGAACATTATCTGGGAAAGATCCTGCATCTTTTTTTCGTCTCTAGATTTATTATAAAAGAATGAGAAAAGATGATTAAAGAATAAAAGCAGAGAAGGAAGTATTATTGCTGAAATGTAAAAATCTTTTACAAAAAATATTTTAAGAAATATGAAATAAACAAAATGAAATATGCCATAGTGAACTAGAAAAAAGAAAGCTGTAAATGCTGTATTTTCCTTTTTCTTTATATTTTTAAGATAAATTATTCTAAAAAAATGGAAGAAGCCAATTATTAAGTTTTGAATAAAATAGGTTGCGATTAATGTGGAGAAAGGCCATTGCTGGAGAATAGCGATAATTAATATAAGTATGTTTGTCAGAAGAAGCAGCTGTGCGGACATGTCCGATTTTAAGTTTTGAAATAAGTTGAATTTGGTTTTGTTTAACGATGAAAAATAATATTGCTGAAGATTTTTTCCATTTTCAGGGTTCATAGATGCAATCTTCTTAGCTAAAGTGAAATCCTCTTGTGAAATAAATGAATTCTTATTATGATGCATTATTTATATAATCGAAGAGGGTTTTTATGCTTTAAGGTTTACAAAACAGAGAATTTAGAATACTCTAAATTTATCCCTTTAAATCAGAAATTCCAAGAATTATAAAAAGAATGCCAATTGCGAAGAGAAACCACACAACTCCGCCTTTAAGGACAGTCCAGGCGGCACTTAAGAAATTCCATTTGGAACCCCAGCTTTGAGAATAGAAAGTTAATACTATTACTCCAACTACCAAGATTAATCCTAATAATAGTTCAGACCATTTATTCATACTTTTTTTATTTGAATGAGGTATTTAAATATTTCTCTTGGGATTAGTATGCATAGATAGTGGTTAAAAAATGAGAGGTTTTTTGTGAAAGAGATATTGAGTAGTTGTTTGTTGTATTAAATCTGATAAAGACTTCAATTTAGATTGAAGCCTTCGACAGGCTGTAAGAGAATGACTTATAGCGTTTAGCACCGAAAAGTTTATTT
>JBBSYK010000035.1:0-3010 GCA_038045285.1 Nanobdellota archaeon
TAAATAAACTTTTCGGTGCTAAACGCTATAAGTCATTCTCTTACAGCCTGTCGATTGGATATAAGTCAAATTATGTTAGCCCGACCAATTATTATAATAATCAGGGACAATTGGTAAGAATTTCTGTAATAGCATCAAAAATAAATAATCAGAATGATTATGATTCTATATTGGATGATTTGAAAATTTTAAAAGATAAAGGAAGTGTAAATGAATCGAATCTTAAAAGTGCAAAATTATACATGATAGATTATTCCAATAAAACATCTACTTCTAACAAATGGTATTCTACACCAGGCGAACAACAATATTTACAATTTAGTTTTGAAGGAATTAATTCTGAAGACTCGCGTCCTTTAATAGAACAATTTGTTGGTGTGATCTGTTAATTCTGTTCTTAAAAAGAAGAACCTTGAAAGTGCATCATTGAATTAAAGTTCGTTATTTGTACAAATCTTCAACTTCTAAACCTGCGACTTTTAGAATATTATGCAGGGTTCCTTTCTTGAGATTTTGATGATTCGGCACAGTAAGCTTTATCGTACCAGATAGAGTATTTTTTTCTAATCTTACATGAGAACCTCTTTGCCTTACAACAACAAAACCGAATTTCTTTAAAATCTTAATGAATTCAATCCCAGAAATCTGAGGAAGTTTCATATCATAATTTTTGAGACCTCTCCCTTTTTGCTGTATACAATTAATTCGTTTTCATCTGGTTCTAGATATAAAGCTATCGCTTCTTTTATATTTCCGATTGCTTCTTCTTTTGTTTCTCCTTGGGACACGCATCCTGGTAAAGAAGGAACATAGACTGTATATCCTCCATCTTCCTGCTTTTCCAATATTATATTCAATTCCATAATATCTCTACTCTGTTACTCCTTATAAACTTTACTTCTACTATTTTGTATTGGAAGGTTTGCAGCCGCCGAAGTAATGTTTATATAATGCCCTTCTTTGTCTAAGTACATGAAAAAGAAAGGATCAAGTAAAAGTTTAGTTGTTATTTTGATAGTCATTGGGATTTTTCTCATCTGGGTAAGTTTCTTTTTAGGGAAGAATATTGGGGAGAAGAAAGCTATAGAATTAAATAATAATATCAATAATCCTTCTGGCGAACCTAATGTTCAAGAACAGAATGCAGGACAAAATCAAGAAAATCCCTTAGAATCTCAAACTAATGCAAAAGATGAGATTGCTTTATGTAAAGGAAATGATTTTTGCTTTCAAAAAACCGCTCTTGAAAAAAAAGATCCATCGATTTGTGGAGAAATAAGAGATAGTTCTGTTTATGATCAATGCTATTCTCTTATTGCTATTGCAATGAATGATTCTTCCATTTGTGCCAAAATAAAAAAATTTGATTCTGTGGCCATATGTTATACTGAAATTGCTAAAATAAAATCAGATCCTGAACTTTGTAAAGAAATTAATGCTGAAGAATTTTACAAAGACCAATGTTATTGTGTTGTTGCTATAAATAAATTGGATCCTGAACCAATAAGCTACATTAACAATCCTACAACTAAGAATATATGTTATGGGAGGGTTGCAGATGAAAAAAATGATCTTTCTATTTGTAATAATATAATTGGTTCTAGTGGAATGACGAAAGAAGACTGTATAAATGGAGCGAGTTGATCATGACATTAGAGTTGACAATGAAAATCTTGATGAACTAGTAACAGCAAGAGAAATGGTAAGAAAGAATCATAAGAATATCAATATTCTATTTGCTGATGGACTTCATGAAAATAAAGCCATGTTTAACTTATGTGAGAAATAGAAAGATTTAAATAAGTGAGCTCACTTATTTTCCCATGACAAACATAACTCTATCAATTGATGAAGAAATTTACAAAAAAATGCATAAATATTCAGAAATAAAATGGAGTGAGTTTGTAAGAAGAATAATAAAAAAACGCTTGGAAGAATTGGAGAAACTCGATAAAGAAGAAAAAGAATCAATCTTGAGTATGCTTGCTTCAGAGCAAGTTCTCAAAAAAGAATGGGATAACAAACACGATGAAAGGTGGAATAATGTATGAACAAAGAGACATTGTTCTTGTGCCATTTCCTTATTCTGATTTAACTGGGGCAAAGTTGAGACCTGCTCTGATACTCTCAAACTCTTTAATTAATAGAACAGACGACAGGATATGCTGTCTAATAACAAGCAATCCGACGAAAGAAGGTATTATTGTAGAAAAAACTGACTTTTATTCGGGAAGATTACCATTTAAGAGTTGGGTGAAACCACATCGCATTTTTACAATTAATCAAAAAATTATTAAAAAGAAATTGTGTACGATGAGTGAAAAATTTCATGAAAGAGTTTTGGTTGAATTGAATAACTTCTTGAGGAAAGAATAACTTGATTTTCCCTCGAGAAAAGCGAAAGATTTATATACCTCTCTCTTACTAACTTTATTACCAAAATGTTAATGAGTGCCTTAATGTTCACAGTCTGCAGCGCTCTGGGTTTATTTTACTCAGAATGCTCAGTGATTTCGCATATTAAGGTATGAGGTATGCGAATAAAGTTTTAGTTCTATACTTCTAAATTTAGATCGATATCAACAAACAATTGTCGTTAGTACAACAGTAGGAGGATTGAGTGTGATTACATTCTTGCCGTTTGTAACAAAAGCATTAATTATGCTAAATCCAGTTTATCCTGCTGGCGGCTGCGGCTATCTGGTTTGCACTTAGACATGCAAGTTCTTCTTTTTTTTCGCAAGAAATTAGGGAAAGCGTACCGCTCAGTAACACGTAGCTAATCTGCCCTCGAGCCAGTAATACCGTCGGGAAACTGACGTTAATGACTGATAGATGACGTTCTCTGGAATGATTCGTCGTCGAAAGTTCGCGCGAGGATGGGGCTGCGGCTGATTAGGTAGTTGGCGGGGTAAATGCCCACCAAGCCAATGATCAGTAAGGGCCTTTAGCGAGGAGGCCCTGAGAGGGAATCTGAGACACTATTCCCAGCCCTACGGGGTGCAGCAGT
>JBBSYK010000036.1:0-6757 GCA_038045285.1 Nanobdellota archaeon
CGGATATTATTAATTAATGTTATATTAGATATATTATTCTTTGACAGGATTGTGAACAATTAGATTTATTAACCTTGTTTTGTTGTATATTGTAAGGAGGTGTAAGATGTGTAAGAGCTGGTGTGAGTTGATTTTGGCAGTCATCATTATCGTGTTTGCTTTCTGGCAGACAGCAGTTTCGATGTGGATAATTGTAATAGCAGGTATTGTACTGTTAATACATTCTTTTACGTGCAAGACTTGTTTTGCAAAGCACAATACGACTGGAAGGAAAAGATAAATAATCTCTCGTTTTTTATTTTTTGATTTTTAGAGGTTATGGAAAAAGGAATATAGATTGATGGAATTGCTTTTGTAGTTAAGTATAGCTATTTTTATATACTTTGATATTTGGAAAATTAGATGGCTAAGATGTCTGCTGGATGTTATGATCTAAATAAGTGGCTTTTTGGAGGATATGATAAAGATATAATAACTGTTTTTTATGGTGCTCCTGGAACAGGAAAGACCAATTTCTGTTTGCTGGTTGCGGTATCACAAGCAAAAAAAGGAAATAAAGTTATATTTGTTGATACTGAGGGAGGATTTAGTGTTGAAAGAGTAAAACAACTTACAGGAGAAAATGATGGTTATGAGGAAATATTGAAGAATATTTTTTTATTGAAACCAACAAATTTTTCTGAACAAAAAGAAGCTTTTAAAAAATTATTAGAATATTTAAAGAAAGAGGTTTCTTTAATTATAATTGATGGAATGACAATTCTTTATAGACTTGATTTTGCTGCGGCGAGAGAAAAGGATTTTAATGAAATACAAAAGATAAATGCTGAGTTGGTAAGGCAGATGAGGACTTTGGCTGAGATAGCGAGAAAAAGAGAAATTCCAGTCATTGTAACAAATCAGGTTTATAAGTGGGACGATGAGAATAAAATGGTTGGAGGAGATATTTTAAGCTATTGGGGAAAGTGCTTAATTGAACTTGTAAATGAAAATGGAAAAAGAACAGCTTATTTGAAGAAACACAGAAGTCTCCCGGAGAAGAATCTTGATTTTCAGATTACGAATTCCGGTATTAAGAAGAAAGGCTGGATTTAGATATCATCTTTGTGATTTATCTTCACGATTTTTCTTCCTTTCTATTAAGGATTTTATTTCTTTTTCCAAATAATCAGCAGCCTCTATTTTTCCCTTTTCTAGAGCTTCTTCTCTTTTGATTTTATGTTCTTCGATTGTTTCAGTTATCGATTCAATTCCTTTTTTAAGTCTCTTTTCTCTTTTTGTCATAGCTGTTAACCTCCTTCTTAAGAAAGTTAATAAGCCTCTCTGCGAGCTCAATTAATATTGTTTTTTTTCTTATTTTTTTATCATCTCTTGTATCTTTATATATATCATAAAGTTCATTAAATTCGCTTTCTTTTAAAGAAGCCTTGTCCATTAACCAATTTTTAAAATCTGTAAATAAATACTTTTTTTTATTTAATATGCATTTCATTAAATAGATACTTCTCAATCTTAAAATTAGCGAATATACTATACCTTTAGACGAAGTAAATCTTTTTTTCTCGATTTTGTCAAGATTTATAAATTCTTTATTTATTTTAATTATTCTTTTACAAGCATTAATAAATTCTTTGAAAGAATATTTT
Organism: Nanobdellota archaeon; assembly: GCA_038045285.1. GTDB lineage: Archaea > Nanobdellota > Nanobdellia > Pacearchaeales > GW2011-AR1 > VGKP01. The sequence continues at coordinate 1,647 of JBBSYK010000036.1, forward strand.
GTTATTTCTATATTTACTAATTCATTTAAAAGGAAAGTGTTAAGAATAGGCTTTGCTTCTATTAACCTAGGATAAATCGTTATTGGATCTGACTCAAGAGTTTTCTTTATTGAATCTAGAGGATAAATTTCTATATTGTATTTTCCAGAAGAGATCTTTTTTCTCGTATTTTTTGATGCTACAATTATATCTATGTCGGAGTCTATGGAATGTTCTTCTCTTGCCCTACTTCCCACTAAATAAATACCAAGAATGTCATAAAGATAGCGGTCTAGAATTTCAAAGATATCTCTTTTTATGTTTATGGGTTTTTGTATAATTTCTATTCTTGCTCTTCCATGAAGGAATTCTCTTGGCAGTATTACGCCTGCTGAATTTCCTACTCTAACTATTGGTTTTATTAGTTCCACGTTATAACAACGTTATAACTATATTTAAATGTTAGGTTTTTAATGTTAGGATTAGATTATATAGGGAATTCTGTTGATTAGAATAATATTTGTTCAGAATGTCAAGAACCCTCGGACTAAAGTCCGGGCGTGTTCGGGTTCTTGAGCACCATCAAGATTTGATTTGCTTGCCCTCGAACTGAAGTAGGGGGATTGCGCAAATACAAATCTTGAGGTTTCAATGTTAGATAATTCCAAAAACCTATACTAATCAATGGAATTATTTATAATAGAATTGCTCACGGCTTTTTATTTGAATTTTAAAAGGCGTAATTGTTAAATAGCTGGTTTCCTTTTTAGAGGGATGGAATACGAAGAATTTGTTGAGTTGTATGATAGACTTGCTGGGACAACAAAGAAGTTGGAAAAGAGTGCTATTCTAGCAGAGTTTTTGAATCATTTGCATAAAAAAGGAAGGAGCGATTGGATTTATTTATTGAGGGGGAGAGTTTTGCCTGATTATGATACTGGAGAATTTGGCATCTCGACACAGTTAGCTATTAAAGCAATTGCAAATTCTTTTGGAATAAAGGAGCAAGAAGTAATTGAGCAGTTCAATAAAGTTGGAGATTTGGGAGATGTGGCTGAATATTATGTTGATAGGAAAAGACAGAGAGTCCTTTTTTCAAAAAGACTTAGTGTTGAGAAAGTTTTTGAAACATTACGAAGGCTAATTAGTATAGATGGGAAAGGAGCAGTGGAAAGGAAATTAGGACTTATTTCTGAGCTGTTAACTTCAGCTTCTGGAAAAGAAGCTAAGTATATTATTAGAACATTATTAAGTGATTTAAGAGTTGGTGTAGCTGATGCTCTTTTAGTTGATGCATTGGCGCACGGATTTTTTGAGAATGATGAAGAAATGAGAAATCTTATTGAAGAGAAATACGATTTGGCTAATGATTTCGCAGTAATTTTTGGAGCAGTTATTTCTGGGAAAAAAGAACTGGAAAAAATTAATCTTGTTCCTGGCAGACCTATTAATGTAATGTTGGCTGTAAAGGTTGAGAATATTGAAGAAGCGTTTAAAGTTTGCGGTAAACCTGCAGTTTTAGAGTATAAATATGATGGTTTTAGAATTTTAATTAATAAAGATTTAAAAGGAAATATATCTTTATTTACAAGAAGGTTGGAGAACGTAACTAATCAATTTCCAGATGTTGTAGACGCTATAAAAGAGAATGTACGCGGAGAAAATTTTATTTTAGACTCTGAAGTGGTTGGTTTTGATCCTGAAACTAAGAAATATAGACCATTTGAAGCGATAAGCAAGAGGATAAAAAGGAAATATGATATAAATCAATTAATGAATGAATTGCCTGTGGAAATAAATGTTTTTGATTTGATTTACTTCAATGGCAAGAATTTTATGAATGAACTATTTATTAAAAGAAGAGAATTATTGGAAAAGATAGTTGTAGAGAAAAAGAGAGTAATTAGATTATCAAGACAAATTATTACAGACAATGAGAAAAAAGCTGAGGAATTTTATGAACAGGCTTTAAGTATTGGAGAGGAAGGAGTTATGTTTAAGAAAATTGATGCTCCATATAAACCTGGAAGAAGAGTTGGGTATATGGTGAAATTAAAACCTGTTATGAATGACCTTGATCTGGTTATTGTGGGGGCAGAATATGGGACAGGAAAGAGAGCGGGTTGGCTTACTAGCTATATAGTAGCTTGTAAGGATAATGGAAAGTTTTTGGAAGTTGGAAAAGTAAGTTCTGGTTTGAAGGAAAAGGAAGAAGAAGGGACAAGTTATGAAGAAATAACAAAACTATTGAAACCATTAATTGTTGAAGCTAAGGGCAGTACGGTAAGGATTAAACCCAAGTTAGTTATGTCTGTGACTTACCAAAATATTCAAAGGAGTTCTGCATATTCTTCTGGATATGCCTTACGTTTTCCTAGAATTACTGCTTTCAGGCCAGATAGGGGAGTTGAGATTATAGCAAGTTTGAAAGATATTGAGAAAGAGATTAAAAAAGGAGAACGATGAAAATAGGACGGGCAAAGCTTTATAAATGAAAATCCTTTATAAACGAGGTAGATGTGTCGTGGACAGAATAATACAATATGGCGAAATCTAATTTAAAAGTTCAGAATATAGTAGCGACTACTTCTTTGGGGAAAGAAGTGTCGTTGACAAAGTTGGCTAGATCACAGAGCAATACGGAATATAATCCAGAACAATTTCCCGGCTTAGTGTTAAGAATTGAGAAGCCTAAATCAGCGGTTCTTGTTTTTTCTTCTGGTAATCTTGTTTGCACAGGCACAAAGAGCGTGGCTCAAGTTAAAGATGTTATTAATGCAGTTATAAGGCAAATTGCAAAGATTGGTGTAAGAGTAACACAGAAGCCAAAGATTACGGTTCAGAATATTGTTGCTTCAGGTAGTATTGATTTGAATTTGAATTTGAATTTATTAGCTTTTCAGCTTGAAAATACAGAATATGAACCAGAACAATTTCCCGGGCTTGTTTATAAGTTAGTTGATCCTCCTGCTACTTTCCTTCTTTTCTCAAATGGCAAGCTTGTTTGCACAGGCACAAAAAATAAACAACAGCTGGATGAATCTATGGTGCAGCTTCAGAGAAATATTAAGCATGCAATAAAAGAGGGCAAAAGAGTAAAGTAGTTATATTTCGATTACTTATTTATTTAATGAGAAAAGGAGACTTAAGAGATATTGCTCTTTTGGAAGTTGGAAAGATAGCGTACATTAATGAGCATTCTCTTTATAGAAGTTCGTTGCCAAAAGAAGCACATGCTCCTAGCCAGACATGGATTTATAGTTTTTGTTTTGATAAAACCGAAGCAGAATTTTCAACGACAAAGATAGATTGTGAGGCTTATTTGAGACCAGTGATTGATCCATTCAGTTTACATTTACCTTTTTATAATCAAACTGTAAGAAATTTTAGTGAAGGCTATTTAGTTTTTCATAGAAAAGAAAATAGCTGGTGGGAAAATATAGAAAGAATATTTTTAGATGATGCTATATAACGCGGAACATAAATAATTGAACATTGCTTTTATGTTCCTCGAATATAACATCGGTGTCCGCGTTCAATTATTCGATTCCGATGCTATAGAATGAGAATCAGAAAAATTGAGAGAGTTTTTTTTGCTTGCCGTAATTTTTGAGAATTATTGATTTGGATGTGAAGTTATCAATATTCAATTTTAATCTTTGCTGCATATCATTAAGAGCATCTTGAAGAATATTGAATTTTTTCGGTTGATTTGAAAAAGCTTCTCTTGAAGTTTGTCTAAGAATACCTACTCCAAGAGGAGAATTATATTCCTGCCTTACCTCTCTAAATACAATGCATGATGCTTGTTTTTTTATTTTTTCTAGGTATTCTGAAACCGCAAGACGATTAACATAATATGCTCCAGTAACGCTCTCAGCGTAAGTTTTTCGAGGGAAATATGATTCATAATCTTTCCACACAGAAAAATTTTTAAACGATATTTCAATTACTTCAAAACTCCATTTATCAGGCAAAAGAAGAAATTCGTAATGATTTCCTAAATAGTAAGCCGAGAATATTTTAATATCTGAAATTTCTGGAAAATTACGGATATATTTTAATTTTTCCTTTGAAATAAGATCATCTGTTGCAGTTATCGCCCATCTTGTGGGAACTAATTTTCGCTGATGTTTAAGGCCGAGTAGACCTGCTGATAAAAGTTTAATAATTGATGATGTAGAAATATTTGATTTTTCTAATTCTAGCATTGCTACTGAAGATTTTGCATTTATATCATTAACAAGATAATCGACTTTTGGTTTTATTACTGCATTTTCTTGTAATTTAACTTCTTGGACATCTGCAGCCTTTGCAATAAGAGGAGTGTTTTGGGGCTGTTCTTTTTGTTTTATTATAGGTTTTTTTAATTTGAATTCAGTTGATATTGATTTATGAGTCATTGCAACCTCTTGCATTATTGAAAGAAATTTTGTTTGATATTTTTTTATATTAGTTTGTGTTCGACCATTGATTAGTTTGTTTCTTTTTTCTAGTATTTGAGGGATTGTTAATTTGTTTAGATGCCATGCTTCAGGTGAAGATAAGAGAGAAGTGTCTCCGTGTTCTTGTGGAGACAGTATTCCCATATACACGTTTGGATAATTCCATTTCCCTACAAAGATTTCTGGAGGGCTTGAGCCAGAAAATTCTTTTATTGCTTTGGTTTTCCCTATAAAAAACATATGTTTATCGCAATTCCACGCGTTACAGATTTTACAATATGGCATCTTAAGAAAAAGATAAGGAAGTATTTATTGATTATTGTACTTCTTTTTATTTTTTTTCTGACTGGCATGGATTTCCCGTAAGCGCTTTGTTATAGGATAATGAATTTCATAAGATGGAACTTTATCTAAGAGTGAAATTGAGTGATCGCCAGGCCGCCCAGAATGAGCGGGGGCAGCAATACCTCTTAAAGTATTTTTGTTTACGATATCAAAATGTTCATCACCTCTTCCTATGTTCCACATTACTCTAATTGTAGTAATATTAGGTTCGATATATCCTTGATTCCAAAGCATCTTGACATAACTATTGTGATTCTTTGGAATTATTTGGCCTTATTTCTATTTTATCCGATATTGGCCCAAGGATAAAATGTTTGACTTTATGGAAGGCTTTTTCGGCCC
>JBBSYK010000037.1:0-10549 GCA_038045285.1 Nanobdellota archaeon
AAGCAAGATAGAAAGAACTATCTTGCTTTTGTCTGTTGTTTCGGAGATACTACAAGAATCCGAAAGCCTTATAACCACATTTAATTTTAAAAAATTATGGTACAACATCAGGAAAAAATCAGGAAAAAATCAGGAAAGCTTAAAATACTTGCCGCTTCGGATCTGCACGGTGAGTCTTCTTTAGCTAAAAAACTAGCAGAAAGGGCAGAAAAAGAATCTGTTGATTTAGTCGTTCTATGCGGCGATATTATGGGCTGGGCAGAAACATCGAATATTATTAAGCCTTTTAAAGACAAAAATCAAAAAGTTCTAATAATTCCCGGAAATCACGATTCATTTGCAACAACTGATTTCCTGGCTAAACTATACAATATAAAAAATATCCATGGCTATTCCGTCCGTTATAACAATGTTGGATTCTTTGGAGCAGGTGGAGCAGATTTAGGTATAGGAACAATTTCAGAGTCTGAGCTTTTTGAAACTCTTAAAAAAGCACATTCCTACTTGCAAGGAATAGAAAAGAAAATAATGGTTACTCATATGCACCCTTCAGACAGCATTTCAGAATTTTCAGGCATTCCTGGTTCAAAAGCAATCAAAGAAGCAATAAAAACATTCAAACCAGATATACTCTTGCATGGTCACATTCATGAAGCTTCAGGTTTTGAAGAAAGCATAGGAAAAACCAAAGTAATTAACGTTGGAAGAGATGGTAAAATTATCGAAATTTAGGCTCAGCCAAAATAGCTTTTTTCTTTCTTTACTACATTATTTAATGGCATATTCATATTTTTCAATATTATTCTAAATCCTGGTTTGACAGAATTCCACAAGTTATATATCTTCTTAATCAATTCAGCCTCGCCTTTCTCAGAGTAATCTATTTCCAAAGTTAAAGAAGATATACTCAAGTCTCCAAGAACAGAATAAATTTTTTCGACTTCTTTCTTATCTTCTTGACTCATTGTTCTTGCATAACCAAGATAAATTCTTGGGGCATTTACTGGATTTAACAGAAACTCTAAAAAACCAAGAGAATTAACAATTTTTTCCATCACAACTTTCCTTATCAGTCTCAACAAACAATCTGTCTGCTTGTCAATTTTATCAATTTCAAAATCTTCATTCAACAATTGAAAGCTAGTCAAATTATATTTCTTAGCCAATTTGCTGTATTCATCCTTAATATTTTGCAAGTCCATAATCATCAATATTTTAATGGTTTAAATAACTAACTAAGTCATATTCCATGTGTATAACCAAGACAAATTTTTTATCTGTCAAGAACTCTCGGACTAAACAGGCTGTCCCATAATTAATCTAAAAAAGAGTCCTCATCCTTGCTATAAAACATATCGTAAACCTTGTTAAATCTTCATTATTAAATAAAAAAGTCTTGAGTAATGATTTATTATTAGGCAAAATTGACACCCTGTCATAATCCTTTTATTCAATTCGATTTTGAATTGTGACCCAGCCTGTAAAGTCCTGGGCATGTTCAGGTTCTTGAGCACCATCAAGATTTATTTTGCTTACCCTCGAACTAAAGTAGGAGGATTGCGCAAATACAAATCTTGAGGTCTCAACTAACATATAAGCCTCTACCGAGAATTGAACTCGGGACCTTTACCTTACCAAGGTAACGCTCTAACCAGCTGAGCTATAGAGGCATAATGACTATTAACAAAGAGGCCTATAAAAAAATAACTATTTTGCATTACCTATTATTTCTAATGTTTGATTATTCTTATCATTTGAAGGAAGCCAGTCAAGCTTAATAGCATAAAGAGTAAAGCTCTTTACCTCCAATATGCCTTTTGCCAGCCAAACAATATATGAATCAAAAAATATTTTTGCTTCCCTTTCTTTTTTTAAATGTAAATTTCCATTGCTAATAATGAATAACGCTCCTATAATCAAAATACTAAGCACTACTATAAATAATCTCATGGACCTGATATATTCGTTACATTTATTGCCCAATTTTGATTAACTGCATAACTAGACACATGGCCAATATTTTTGAAAATATTTCCAAGCCAATTAAAATATACCTTTCCAGCATAAACTATTCCATCTGGCGTCGTCAAATCAACTTCTTTAGTAACAATGACAAAACCAACTGTAGCCATAAGAAAAATAAACAAAAAAACTGTTATTTTCACAGCCGCAGATTGTTTCTTATTAACAACTTTCAAAACTACAATTACAATAACTATTATCAAAGCTATTAGCATCCATGTCTGTCCAACCATATATTATTTAGAAAAACTATATATAAAAAGCTTTCTTAAAAAATTAAAGCGAAGTATATAAATTTTTCATTAAAATGAAATAACCTAAAAGAAAAACATTAAAAACATCTTTTTCTCAATTATATTAAAGCCCTGTAGTATAGTGGTCAAGTATCGCGGACTCTGGCTCCGTGGACCCAGGTTCGAATCCTGGCAGGGCTATCAAAAATGAAAATAAGAGAGATTGAATGGATTGAAAAGAAGGCTTTTAATTCAGTAGAGAAAGCTTATGCAAACTTTAGTGGTCTTTTTAGGTTCAAATACCCAAAGTTACTTCTGCTTATATTAATTGTTATATTTACATATATATTATTTACTCAACCCTATTTTGAGAATTCTGTTTCCTTAATAAAAAATCTAGGGTATTTTAGTATCCTCATTGCAGGCATATTATTTTCTTTTGGATTTACTACACCCTTAGCAATAGGAATCTTTCTCTCGTTAAATCCAGAAAATATCTTTCTTGCGGCCATTTTAGGCGGTATTGGAGCAATGATTAGCGATCTCATTATTTTCAAAATAATAAAATTTTCTTTTATAAATGAATTTAAACTTTTGGAGAAAACAACGCCATTCAGAACCATACTATCTCTAATAAATAAAAATATAGGACATAAAATAAGAATTTATTTCCTTTATACTGTTGTAGGCATTATTATCGCCTCTCCTCTTCCAGATGAAATAGGAGTAACAATGTTAGCAGGCCTGACTTCGATAAAAATTAAGAAGCTGGCATTGATTAGCTTTGTTTTTAATACTCTTGGTATTTTGATTTTGTTGTTGTTTTGAAATAATTATTTAAAATACTTAAAGCAAATATTTAAACCTTTTTTTATATAAAGATATTAAAATAAGAGAGATTATAGATAAAAATATTTGTAAATCTTCAAAGTCAAAACTCAAGCTCATCAGACGTATCTGTGGAAGATTCTGAAGTTTCATCAGAATCTTGCTTAGGCTCTTTTTCTTTCTTTAACCCTTTTTTTCCCTTGGATTTTTTAGAATCCTCTTCAGTGGGAGAAACGGATGAAGATGCAGGAGATACTGAAGAATCAGAAGGCGAGTCAGATGAGGAGATGACTTCCATCTTTCCGAATTTCCCGGAAGTAAGCTGTTTTTGACCATTGAATTCAGAAACATAACCATTAGTTATTTTTATCTTGTCACCAACTTTTACTTTTTCTATATCATCATTCCATAAACTGAAAGAAATCTCTCCACTTTCATCTCCAACAATAGCATTCGCAACTTTCAAATCCTTGCCATATTTATTAAAAGTACGAGTTTCGGCCTTGCTTTTAACAACTACCTCTATGTCGACTTTTCCCTGTCCTGCTTTTAAATCTGAAACTTTAGCCATTTTTTATAAATTTTAATTTGTATTTAATTCACTATCAATTATCTCTTTAAAGACTGAATAAGGCTGAGCACCTTCAACTAGCTTTCCGTTTATGAAAAATGCTGGTGTACCAGATATACCTAATTGTTGCCCATATTCTAAATCTGCTTTAACAAAAGACTCATATTTTCCTGAGTCCAAACATGTATCAAATTTCTTTCCATCAACATCTAATCCCCTTGCCCATTTCTTATAATTCTCTATGCTTAAATTATCCTGATTACTAAATAACTTATCATGCATTTTATAATATCCTACATCATTAATCTGTTCTCCAACACATCTTGCCGCTTCAGCAGCTTTTTGAGCTTTCTCATGAAAATCAAGAGGAAAATCTTTAAACACTAGATTTACTTTGCCTGTCTTTATATAATCTTTATCCAATTGAGTTAATGTTTCTAAGAAAAATTTACTGCAAAATGGACATTGATAATCACTAAACTCAACAATAGTCACTTTCGCATCTTTGGAGCCTTTGATATAGCTATCCCCTATTTCAACATTAACATTCTCAGTTGTTCCCTCAGGAGGTTGTGCAATAGCTCCGGAAAGAGGAATTATCTGAGGAACAACATATTTCCCATCTAAAGTCGTATAAACAGGAATCTCCTGCCCTTGAAATTTAACCGTCGACTTAAACAATGATCCTTCTTTCACAGTTGAAACTAACTCAACATCTCCCTTCCCTTGTGAATTTAAAAACGTAACTAGCTGCTTCCCAGCTTCATCTGTATTTACAACGTCTCCGCTAATATTCCCTCCCTTAGAAAACATCATAACAACAACTATAATAGCTAACAAAATAGTCGTTACAATCCAAGGATTTTTCCTTAATCCATTCATATATCTTCCTATAGGAATCTCAACAACATCTTCTCTTTTATCATTAGGATTTTCTATGGGCTCTTTATTTTCTGAGGAATCTTTGACATTTTTTGCTTCTTTATTTTTAAGATCATTATTTACTTTCTTTTCTTTCATCTTATTTTCAATAAATGTGAGTTTAAAAACCTTTTGCCAAAAAAACACTCGCGAATTTTTACTATCTTAATATTGTTATTGCTTTTATAAAAAACATTTACATTTCTTATCGAAGTCAAAACATTAATTATTAACTATTTTAGTAATATTGAAGGTAAGTTAAAAAAACATTGAAAATCAGACGAAATTCATTGCGGAATAAACACTAATTTTTGCCTATGGCTGTTGCCACCATAATTATTATAAATCCCACTGCCATTATAAAATAGGGGAAAAGATTTATGATTTCATTAGAAAAAATTATCGGAAAAATAAATGGAACTATAAAATGGTCTATATTGAGTAGCATTCTTGCAACTCAATTGTTAACTGGAGACTTTATGCGGGCTGAAACGCAACCTATAAAAAATGTTTCGAGGGAAGAGATTCTCCAGCACAAAGAAAAGTTTTATCCACATCTAGTCTCCTTAGCTAAAGAAGCGCTACATAAGGACTGCGACCGGGAAGATCTCTCTTTTGCACTTCCATTATTAGCAAAAATAGGTAACAAAGAATCGCTTCCTCTTTTTACTGCTGCATTAAACTGTAAGTATCTTGGTGCGAAAGAAATTGCAGTGGACGCGCTAAAAGATTTTGAAGGATACGACACAAGTAAGATACTTATGGAATTTATAGAAGAAAACAAAAATGCTTATACTTGGACTTTTGGACAATATATAGAAAATGCTCTTTATGCTTTGTCGAGTTACAGAATCAAAGATCATTCAGATGCTGTTCCCTTTCTTATCTCCTTACTCGAAAAAGAAAATAGTCTTCCTAAAAGCACAGTTTTTTCTTTATTGGCAGATTATAAAGATAGAGACTCTAGAGTAATCCCAATAACAATTAAATCTTTGAGGAATCCTGCTTTACAAAGTAAAGCTATCGAAATACTGGAAAATTCGATATCCGAATTATCAAGGTTGTATAAAGAAAAATGGGAAAAATATCACTTAGAAATGCATAAGATTCATGAAGAAGAAAATGATAAAGCAATTAAAAAGGAATTTAAATCGACAGGTTATAGTGAAGAGTTTTTTAGAACATGGTTATATAATATGAAATATTCAACAATGAGTAATATAATTACAAAGCAAAACGCGATAAAACCTCCAATAAAACTGACTCTCGAAGAAACATTAACAACGCTTTCTCAAAGTACAAATATAATTGTAAAAGAAGAGTCTCTCTCTTCTCATGCGTATATAAAAACAACACGAGAAAAATATAAAAATGTAAGTATAGACTTACAGCAAGTATCAGATTACGTCATCGTTGACAATTATGGTGATTTTAATACTAGAAGGATTCCTGCAGCTAACATCAAAGGAACTATTCATGGTCTCCCAGATGGAGAAAGGTTGTTTATTCAATTATATATCCACACCAATCAAGAATGGCCTCAAAGTAGAGCCTTTGTGACAAATAATACTCCCTTTTCAATTCATGGTATATGGGGGGGTTTTGGAGATGCGATACTTGCTCTATTTGATAAAAACAAGATTCTATTAGGAGAGTATACTGTTCCTTATGATATAGAATATGATAAGAACCAAATACGGTTTGATACTTCGAAAGCCACCCAAAGCTACTATCCAGACTTTGAGTCTCGAATATTATACTTATGGTAGGAATTAAATTAATTGGTTCTCCTATAGATAATTGCCTTAATCTGTATAGTGTATCAATAATTTAAGATACAAAAATAACAGAAACTTCTGTAGAATTCCACCATCATAAAGATAATTATTTTCAGACAAAATTCACAGCACCATAAGCATCAACTCTGCCCCAACCAAAAGTCGTATCTTTCCCGGTTTTTCCTAAGTCTTTTGCTGTCTTAAACATCGCATTTTCAACCTGTGATGGAGAATATTCAGGATGTTGTGATTTAATTAAGGCAACTACTCCAGAAATCATAGGAGTTGCCATACTAGTTCCGCTCGCAGTCGCATAACCTGCTCCTAACCATGATGAATAAATCCCTACTCCTGGAGAAACAATGTCAACACTATTTCCTCTTCCGGAAAACGAAGCAATTTTATTTTTAAAATCAACTGCTCCAACAGTTGTTGAATAACTTATGCAACCTGGCAAAGAGACACCTGCATTTCCACTATTTCCAGCAGCAACAGCTACAACTACTCCCTTATCTTTGGCATATTTTATTGCATCAGTCATAGCTTGATATGTACTATCACAAAAACTTTTGTAAAGATAAGGCGCTCCACTTCCTAGGCTCATACTAATAGCATCAGCATTGAAATCATCATTAGTGCACGTTGTTAGACCTGTTGAATTATCAATATTACAAACATCTCCTGCAATTCCATCATTTCCATCAACAGCCCAATAAATTGCATCTACGACATCGCTAAAGAACCCGCTTCCATCTTGATCTAGAACTTTGCCCGCAATAATATTTGCAGCAGGTGCAACACCTTTTGCTCTTACAGTTAAACCGTCTGCTGTAATTATTCCAGATACATGAGTACCATGTCCATTATCATCCAATGGATCAGAATCATTATTAACAAAATCCTTTCCTCCTATATAACTTGAACTAAGTTCAGGGTGATTATAATCAATTCCAGAATCAATTACTACTACTTTTCTTCCTGCTCCAGTATTTCCAGAATTATGAACAAGATCTGCTTTAATTTGAGTATTTGCCCTAGTATCTAACGCAAATACTCTGATGTCTTCTTGTAACTTAGAAGCGCTTGCACTTTCAGCAGAACATTGCAATACTTTCAACCCTGATTTCTTAACTTCTTTCACAATTTCGCATCCTTCAGTTATTGCTTGTACTACTTCCTCCTCGCTATGTGCAAGCAATCTGATTTTTTTATCTTTCTTCTCAATGCTATCTCCTCTTGATGCTGTGACTATTGAAAAAAATAACATTACGGTTAAGAATATCATAACCAATGATATTAACTGTCTTCTTTTTTCCATAAAATATATAAATAATGCTCCTATATATACTTTATTATTTTGAAGACTATATTTTAAATTGAATCTGGATGGGCTTTGAATATTCTTATTAATGTTAGACAACAACATTTAATAAATGCCATTCATAGAAAGACATATGCCATATGATATAGTGATTGGAAGAGATCCTGCCGATAAAGAAAAATTTGGTGAAAAAGGTCTGATTTACTTAGGCAAGGGATATGTAAAAATGGGAAACTACACATCTCTATCGAATAAAATTTACATGGATATCGCAAGATCTCATGTAATTATGATTGCTGGAAAAAGAGGAAGTGGAAAAAGTTATTCAATCGGAGTCATTGCAGAAGAGCTTTCCAATCTACCGCAGGAAACAGCAAAAAATATTGCTCCAATAATATTTGACACAATGGGAATTTTTTGGACTATGAAATATAAAAATGAAAAAGACGCTGCATTATTAAAAAACTGGGATCTTAAATCTAAAAATCTTCCTGTAAAAGTCTTCGTTCCCTATGGAAAAGCGTCTGAATATAAGGAAAAAAATATTCCTTTTGATAATTCATTTGCTATTGAAGCATCAGAACTTGATGCTGAAGATTGGCTCTCAATATTCAACTTAGAAATAATAACTCCTATAGGTGTCTTAATAGAAAGAGCTATATCTAAATTGAAAGAAAATTTACTTTCTTTTAATATCACATCAATTCAAAAAGAAATTGAATCTGATCCAAAAGCCTCAAATGATAAAAAAGAGATTGCTTCAGCTCTTTTTTCAGCAGCAGAAAGCTGGGGAATTTTTGCTAAGGACAAAGGAACAAAAATAATTGATTTAATAAATGCAGGAACAACAACCGTTCTTGACATTTCAGTCTATAGTTCAATATCATTATTCAATGTCCGCGCACTAGTTATAAGTTTAATTTCTCGTAAACTTTTTAAAAGCAGATTAGATGCAAGAAAAAAAGAAGAGCTTGAATCAATCCATCATGGCAGGGAATATTTATCATATAAAACAACCAGAGATCAGCCTTTAATATGGATTTTTCTGGATGAAGCGCATGAATTTCTTACAAGAGAAGGAAAAACACCAGCAACAGATGCATTAATTCAAATTTTAAGAGAAGGCAGGCAGCCAGGAATTTCCCTTGTCCTTGCCACACAGCAGCCAGGACAAATTCACAAAGATGTTATGACTCAATCTGATATAGTAATTTCACATAAATTAACAGCAAAAGCAGATTTAGATGCACTTAATGAAATTATGCAGTCCTATATTCCTGAAAGTATTAAAAAACAAATGGATTCACTTCCTCCTCTTAAAGGTTCAGCAATAATCCTTGATGATAATTCGGAGCGCATATATCCTGTTCGAATTAGGCCTCGTTCTACTTGGCACGGCGGTGAAGCTCCAAGCGCAGTAAAAGCAGAAATTCAAATATAAAATTGTAATGAAAAAACAACATGCGCAAATTTCGACAGAATATGAAAAACCAAACACTCTGCTACTGCTAGAATCAATTAAATTATATAACTACCTAAACACATTAACTAATACGAAATAAATAGGTAAAAATAAAGAATGAGAAATTTAAGATTACAAAAATCGAAAGAAATAGCATATGAGATAACAGAGCTTATAGAAAAAAACAGTAAATGTAGAAATTTAATAGTTAGACCAACATATTTCAATTCATATAGGAAAATATTTGATGGCTACGAAATTATTAGGAGGTCTAATAACCCTGATGATAGTGAACAAAAATTAGTTGTCTGCAATTTTGATCTCAATAAACGGGATTCCTGCGTCGATATTTATGCGATGAGAAGAGATCCAGCAATACTAAGAGCAATAAATGAAACTGCTAAAAATTTTCCAATAGAATTTCTTGGAGAAATAAAAAGAAATCTAAAGGATTTCTTTGATGAAGAATTCAAAAGATCAATCATAGCACCAAGAGGGCTGTGGAAAAATAGCAAAAAATTTAATTCAGCACTCTCAAATCAGCCCTATACCTAAATTTTCTAATTCCGATATCTCCAGCCTTCTTTACATTTATTATTATCTTTTTCCCAGCCTTTTCAGCTTCTTGATTTATTAACTCTTTTAATTCACCGATATCTCTTTCATTGTAAAATCCATAATAATGAATTTTTCCATTTTTCTTTATTTTAGAAAAAGCAACATCCAAAAAACTGTCTTTCAAATTAGGCCTTGCCATGACAATTCTATCAAATTTATCTTTCATCATGGGAAGAACTTTCTTGACATCTCCCTGCATTATAATAACTTTATCATTTACTTTATTCCTTCTAACATTATCTCTTGCATATTTATTGCAATCTCTTCCTAATTCAACACTCACAACTTTCTTTGGTTTAGCTTTTTTTGCTATTACAATTGCATATGGTGCTACACCTCCAAACATTACCAAAACACTTTCATGACTCCTTACTTTTCTAGCTATTTCAAATCTCTCTCCAGAAAGTCTCGGGGAAAAATAACAACTATCAACATTAAATCTAAATTCACATCCATTTTCATTGTAAAGTGCTTCTTTTGTCTTCTCTCCAACAACCAATTTAGTCTTGTGCACTCTCAATCTTCCTTTTACTCTATCAACTTTTTCCAAAATAGTTCTCAGATTCTTATGAAATTTCAGCATTTTCAGACCCTCTTTTTTCTTATCTTTAATATTTACTCCTCTTCGAAATTTTACTATAGCAAGATTCCCAATAATATCATATCCTCTTATATTTGAATTCATATTAAAAATAATTAAATGATGCTTAAATATCTTCTGAAATTAACCATTCTTGACATCAGTATCTCCGAATAAGATTTAGTACTATAAAATTAATCCATAAAGCTTAAATA
>JBBSYK010000038.1:0-5052 GCA_038045285.1 Nanobdellota archaeon
ACAGAGCAAGATTATCTTATTTTGATAAGATTAGATAATATGTACGCAAAGTCCTGCCAAAAGAAAGAATTAAATACATAAGTTAGCTAACACTGTCAGAGGATTAGTTTGTTCAAAAAATGAAAAAAGAGAGAGGGAAAAAACAGAATATTTTGAAGATTATTTTGTTAATAACATTATTTCTTTTAATTTTAGCTCTTGGATATATTTTGATTTTCGAAATCAATAGTCCAGAAAAGATATCTCCAACTGGAAAAGCAATTATTTCCAAGGAAAGCTCAAGTTCGAGCTCAGAAGTAACAAAGACAAACAAATCGTCAGACACCCAGAATTTTTTTAATTTAAGTAAACAAAATATATTAGAAAAAGATCAATCCTTAATAAATAAATTATCAGCGCCGTTTTTAACATCAGAACATTCTAATTTAAGCAATTATGGTTTTATTATAGAATTTGAAGAAGAACCTCTTATTGAAAAAGAACGCACTATTTCTACAAAAAAGATTAGTAAATTTTTTATTGAGAAAGAGCTAAGAACATATAGAAATGAAATAGATGATAAACATAAAAAAATGAAGGAAAATATTGCAGCAAAGCTAAACTCCGTGATAGTTGATAGTAAAACAGGAAATAAAATAACTGGAAGAGCAGTTAATTCCCCCCTACAAAGAGAAATTAAGACTCTTGGAGAATACAGAAACGTCTTTAATGGTCTTGCTTTGGACATCTCTGAAGAAGAAGCAAAGAAACTTTTAGAAATAAAAGGAGTAAAAAAGATTTATCCAAATAGAAAAGTAAATGTTTTTTTACAAGATAGTATTAATGTTGTTAAAGCTACTGAAACTTGGAAAATTGATGCGCAGGGAAATAAATGTTCTGAAAACGCTAATTGTTTAACAGGGAAGAATGTAAAAATATCTATTATTGATACAGGAGTAGATTATACTCATCCAGATCTAGGAGCTTGTAGTAAAGATGAGTTTCTATTTGGAAACTGCAAAAAAGTTATAGGAGGTTATGATTTTGTTACGTGCGAAATAGTCACAGAACTTCTTTTCGGATTGGAATGCAGTGCTCCTAAAACAGAGGATGGCGATCCGATGGACCAAGATGGACATGGAACTCATGTAGCTGGGATTGCAGCAGGAAAAGGAGATTATAACAATAATAATATTTATGAACCTGAAAATGGAGAAGTTTGGGGTGTGGCTCCAGATGCAAAATTATATGCTTATCGCGTATTAGCTAGTGATGGCGGTTTAGATAGTTGGATAATCTCTGCAATTGAGAGGTCTTTAGATCCTAACAAGGATGGCGATTTATCGGATCATGTTGATATTATAAGTATGAGTTTAGGAGGGGGCGGAAATCCAGATGATCCTACGTCAAAAGCAGTTGATAATGTTGTAAACTTTGGAGTCGTTGTAGTTATTGCTGCTGGTAATTCTGGGCCAAATGAACAAACAATAGGAAGCCCAGGAACAGCAAGAAAAGCAATTACTGTAGGAGCTTCATTTAAGAAGAATTATGACGCTTTTTGGACGTCTTGTAAGCCTTATACTTATACATCGTGCGGATTATGCGGAGAAGATGGAAAAGTTTATTGTGATCATAGAGGAATTGGAAATGTTAGTATCGATAATGTGACTTCTTTTAGTTCAAGAGGGCCAGTTAGTTGGATAGATGAAATGGGGAATAGACAATTTTTATTAAAACCAGATATTATTGCACCAGGAGCTTATATTTGTGCTGCGCGATATGATTCTATATTTCCAGAGGGACAGGATACCCTATACAAACAATGTATAGATGATAAACATGTGCAACTAGCAGGAACATCTATGGCAGCACCAATTGTTTCTGGAGTTGTGGCTTTAATTAAACAAGCCCATCCTGATTGGAAACCTGAAGAAATAAAATCTATTTTAAAGGGTACGGCAGTAAATATTGGAGAAAATCTAACTATACAAGGGTATGGCAGAATAGATGCGCTAAAAGCTGTTAAAATCCAAAAACCAATCGTCTCAGAGTTATTCGCAACTCCATTACCAGAAGGAAGAATTATTATAAATGGATCTGCGGCAGGAGACAACCTAGTTAACTATGTATTATCTTACGGAAAGGGATTATTACCAACTCAGTGGACAGAATTTTATACATCATCTTCTCAAAGAGAAAATGATTTGCTTTATCATGGCTCATTTAACACATATAACCTTGATGACGACACTTATTCACTAAGATTACAAGTAAAAGATTCTAATAATGTATTTTATGAAGACAGAGCAATCTTCAAAGTTAATAATCTTATAATTGACAATCCTTTAAGCAATGATATTTATAGAATTGGAGACTCAATTGAAATAAGGGGCAATATTAAAACAAAAAATTTAAACGAATTTTTAGATTATTATATAGAATATAAGAGAAACGATAGTAATATTTGGAGTAATAATGGAATCTTACTGGAAAATAATGAAGATTTATTAGCAATTTGGAATACTTCAGATATTAAAGAATCAGGGTTTTTTACTTTAAAATTAAGAGTGAATTACAAAGGAGATAAAAGAGTAGATGAATTTGTTTATGATATTTATTTAGATAAAGATTTAAGAGAAGGTTGGCCGAAAAGAATAGAATATGGAGCCGAATCAATTTTCGGAGGGGATTTAGCTCCAATAGTAAAAGATATAGATAATGATGGAAAGAAAGAAATCATTTTCGGAAGAAGCAGGCATGGTTTAGATCCTTATACATCTCTTTTCGTTTATCGTGCTAACGCTTCTTTATATTGGACAAAAGATATAGGAAAAGACTTTGTTAAAGGAAGTTTTGGAGATTCAAGACAGCTTCCACCGCTAGTCGGAGATATTAATAACGACAGTTTTGACGAGATTATAGTTTACGTTGCTAATTTTAGTTTTGATATTTTTAATGTTAGTATAGCTAAAGATAAGATTTATGTTTATGATTATAAAGGCGAACTTCTGCAAGACTGGCCAATTGAGGTTTCACACGATTCATTTCCATCAATGATTCTTGCTGATCTGGATAATGATGGATATAAAGAGATTATTATTCAAGGAAATTCAAAAGGTTTTTTTCCACGTAATCCTTCGATGACTATTATAAGCAAAGGAAAAATAACTGCTGAATGGCTATTACCTGCCAAATATCGATTGTTTTCAGGAGTTCCATATTATCCTGCTGTCGGAAATTTTGATTCTGACTCAGATTTAGAGATAGTAGTTGGAACAGATTATATAATAAAATATCCCCTTGATCCTTATGAGGCAGCTATTTTTATTTATAATAAAGATGGATCACTTGTGCAGGGCTGGCCAGTTAAATACAAACAAACTTTTTTTGGTGCTGGTGGCGCTTCTAATGTAGTAGGCGACATTGATAATAATGGTTTGTTAGATATAATATTTTTTACCCTAAATGATTCAGGCTCACAAAGCTTAAATGCTCTAGATTCTTTAGGACAATCTATCAAGGGATTTCCTATTCTTACAGGATTTCCTGCAGGTAGTCCGGTTTTAGCAGATTTGGATGGGGACAAGAAACTAGAAATAATAACAAGTTTCTATAGTAAATCTGGTACTAAATTTGAACATTATATATTTAGAAGTGATGGTTCTTTACTAAAGGGCTGGTCACAAGTTGCTTATCGTGTAAAGAGTAATTATCAACCAATAATAGCAGATATAAACCAGGATAATTTTCCAGATATTTTAGTAGGATCTGGAAGCGGCTATTATCCATCAATCAAAGAGCATGGAGGCATTTATGCTTGGGATAAGAATGGGTTTAATATAAGTAGTTTTCCAAAGGTCACTGAAAATTGGGCTTATGCCTCTCCAGTGATAGATGATTTAGATGGAAATGGAAAATTAGAATTGGTAGCGAGTTCAAACTTTAATTATGATTCTAAAAATAATGAACTTAAAAATAGAGGTTCTGTGTATGTTTGGAACTTAAATGTCTCTTATAATCTTTCAAAGCTACAATCAAACATTTTTAGATTTGATCCAGAAAGAACTGGATGTTATCATTGTTTTAACAGTCTAGGATTTGATGGTAAAACAACAGAAATTGAAAAAATATCAGATAATGTTTATAAAAATCTGATTCTGGAAAAAACAAAATATGGTTTGATACAATTTTTAGAACCCATCGATATAAGTCGTTTTAAAACAAATAGAGATTTACTAATGGATAATCTCCAAATAACAGCAAAAAAAATAAACATCAATCTAAATAATATAAAAGAAATTAACAAATCAGCAACATTAATTTTCTATAATATACATATGAAAGATCCAAGAATATTTTTAGAAGGTAAATTATGTTCTGAGGAGATTTGCACTTCTTATAATTATAATAAAGAAACATATAAACTCTTTGTAAATGTCAGCTACTTATCAACATTCAATATAAAAGATTATGATAATAAGGATCCGTCAGTATCAATCACTAACCCTTTGAATAATAGCTTAATTATTAAACCTTCATCTTTATCTATTATTGCAGACGTGAAAGATATAGATGGTATAATTGATAAAGTAGAATTTTATAATAACAATAAAAAGGTATATGAAACAAAAATAGCACCATATGTTTATACTTGGATAAACACACCATCAGGGAAATATGAATTAACTGTTAAAGCATATGATGACTTAGGGGCGGTTAATACGTCCTTACCTGTTTTTGTTACTGTGACAGATGCCCCAACTATTTCAATAACATCTCCATTACCTGACTCAACATTTACTGCCCCCGCTTCATTTACTATTAAAGCCAGAGCTTCAGATTCCGACGGTTCTGTCACAAAGGTTGAGTTTTATAACGGTGAAACTCTAATAGGAACAGATGCAGTTGGCATAAGCGGAGAATTTAGTATTGGAGTAACTAATCTTGATGTTGGAGCATATACTCTAACAGCTAAAGCTTATGATAATAATGGTGCTTTTAATGTATCCTTACCAATTAGCATCACAGTCAAAAAGCCAAATGTTATTCCAACAGCAGCAATAACATCTCCTG
>JBBSYK010000038.1:5152-12731 GCA_038045285.1 Nanobdellota archaeon
CTATAACTGCAACAGCAGCTGACTCTGATGGAAGCATAAAGAGAGTTGAATTTTACAACGGAGCAGCTAAAATAAGTGAAGACACAACTGCTCCATATACTGCTTCATTATCAGGATTAACAGCAGGAACATATTCATTGACTGCAAAAGCAATTGACAATGAAGATGCAGTAGGAACATCTCCAGCAATAAGCATCACAGTCAAAAAGCCAAATGTTATTCCAACAGCAGCAATAACATCTCCTGCTGTAGGAACTATATTTACAGAACCAGCAGCAGTTGCTATAACTGCAACAGCAGCTGACTCTGATGGAAGCATAAAGAGAGTTGAATTTTATAATGGAATTAATTTAATAGGAACAGATACTAGCCCTCCTTATGAAATTAACTGGCAGAATATCATTGAAGGGACATACTTGCTTAGTGCGAAAGCAATTGATAATGAAGATGCATCAGGAACATCAGAACAGATTGCAATCATTGTCAAAAAACCAGCACAGCAATTATTAAGCTGTGGAGGGCAAGAACCAGAAGTTAAGGAGGGAACGATTAAAGGACTTTCTCAGTATTTATCAGGAACAGCACAAGTAACAAGCTGGACATATTCACCGGCTGCTGATTTAACAACTTCTTGTCTCTGGAGATGTGATGCTAATTTGAGTTATGTAAAAGATGAGAATAGCTGCAAATTAAAAGATGTATTTCATATAAACGATTTGAGAGTGGATCAATCAAATAAAGATATAAAAGTGACGAATATTTTAAATAATGAAATCTTATTTATACTTAATAATGTTACAACAAGCGAGATTGATTTGAAGAATATAACATTAATTGCTAACAATCTTAGTGAGAGTAGAACATATCTAATAGTTAGCAATTTAACTCTGCCTGAAAATAAGACAAAAACACTATATGTTAAGAAGAGAGATGCTAATTCCAATGCTCTATGCATTAATGATAGAGCAGATTTAAAGAATAAAGATGAAATTTTAGCCAACTGCGAAAAGATCTTATGCCCAAGAACATTAGGGGGAATTTATAATTGTTCTCTTGAAGGAGGAATTTATATTGTTTTAGGATTGAAGAACAGCGGAGTTATTGAAGATATAATAACTACGTCACAACCTCCCCCAGGACCTGGCGGAGGCGGTGGGGGAGGTGGCGGAAGCGGAACAGCAGAGCAAACTTATGTTGTAAACATTGAACAATTACAAAAAGGTGCAGCGAGAGAATTAGCAATTAATGATAAAATCAAATTCGATGCGTTTGGAAATAGCGCCCTTTATTTAGCAACTTTATTAGAAGTAAGAGAGAATAGCGCAGTTGTTAAACTCTCTAAAATTGATGGAACAGAAATAATGAGAATGGAAATACTTTTGAAAGAACAGAAAAAAGTTAATCTCGATAGCGATAATTATTATGATTTAATTATCAGAGTTGAAAATGTTTCTGTTTCAAGCAACAAAGCGAATCTGACACTTATGTATATGAAAGAAGAGATAATCATTACAAGAGAAGAAGAGCAAAAGGGAGGTGTTGCATCTGAACCTGAGATAAATGAAACGCATACTATTGGAGGAATAACAAAAGAGGAAGGAAATAAAATATCTGTTTATTTAATATGGGCTGGAGTAATTTTAGCTCTTGTGGGAGTGATTTTGTCTATATATAAGATTATTATGTTAAAAAAAATGCAAGGTCTAAGTTATAGAGATCTCAAGAGAGCTAAGAAAAAAGCAGATGAAGTAGAGTCAATATAGAAACAATAGAGAGCTTTGAATAACCATCCAATTTGATATTATCTGAGGGTTTTCAAAGCGGCTCGATAGAGGACTTTAGAGGTTTTTCAAAGTCCTCAATATAATGATTCTTAATTATCAAGATAAAACTTCTTCGAGGGATTTCTTAAAGATAAGTCTGTCTCTACAACTTGATAGTATAAAAAAACAGAAGAATTTAAATATATTCTTTCAACTATTTTTTTATGGTTTTAAGATTATGGATAAGAGAAAGCGATGAAGAATTGTTGATGCATTATATCGATATTCCTTTTGAATTCTACGGAGAGTTTAAGGGATCTGGTCCATCAGAAGAAATTTTAACCGGAATAACAGAACAAACCGGATTAATTTCGCGTTTAAAAAAATCTACTGTTTTGGGTAAGATAAAATATTGGGAGCATGAAGGTTCGAAACAAAGAATTCCTTTTGTTAGAATAGATAATAGTAATCGAGTTTATGAGCATGGATTAATAATGTGCCCTTTAGATGGGCACAATGTCCGTTTTAGAGGATCTAGGACTGTTGATAAATTAACTGATTTTAATCGGGTTGAATTGTTAGGAGCACAGAATAATGATTTTATAACAAAAGTTTTTGTCACTTATTATAGCGATGGTCTTGTCCCAAAGCCAGGTGATTTTGAGAAACATTTTTTACTCTATACAGACTCCAGACATTTGCATAACGGCAGAGTGCATGATTTTTATTAAGTAATAATTACAGTTTCAGAACAAGAACATTTAAAAACCAGTTTTCTTTTTGATGAAAATGGCGCAAGGAATGTATCATTTTATAAGAGAAGCTTGGAAGAAACCTTCTAAACAAATGCTCCAATCGTTGCTTATTAAGTGGAGGGCTGGAGAAAGCATAGAGAAAGTTGAGAAACCATTACGATTAGATAGAGCGAGAGCTTTAGGATACAAAGCTAAGAAGGGATTTGTTGTTCTAAGAGTAAGAGTTAGAAGAGGCGGAAGAAAAAGACCAAGGCATAAACACGGTAGAAAGAGCAGGAAACAATATGTCAGAAAAGTATTGAAGATGAATTATCAATGGGTCGCAGAGATAAGAGCTGAAAGAGCATATAGAAATTTAGAAGTTCTAAATTCCTATCCAATTGCAAAAGATGGAAAATATTATTTTTATGAAATTATTATGGTTGATCCTTCTAAACCTGAAATTTTGAGTGATCCAACAATTAATTGGATTTCAAGATCTGAGAATAGAAACCGTGCACAGAGAGGATTAACCAGTGCAGCTAGAAAATCACGAGGATTAAGATCTAAAAGTGATAACTTAAAAGTTAGACCAAGCCTAAGGTCTTGGGATAGAAAAGGCAAGTAAGTTCTTTAAAGGCAATTTATTTTCTCTCATATACAATTATAAAATGACGCATTTAGACAATTCACTTAAAGATGAAAGGATTTACAGACAGAACCATAAAGAACTAGTTATTGGAACGTTCTATACTGGAAAGCAGCTTTCTTCAATAGGTTATAATGTTTCTTCAAATTATTGCAGCAGATCTCCCAGAGAAATGCACGATGAAAAGAGATTTCCGACAATTATAGGAACTAATGGAGTTCACCATTATGTTTTTAGACCAATTGCGTTAGAATGTTTTAGTTCTTGGGACGAAGTTTGGTTTGGCGTAGAAAAGAGATTTGATGGTCATCATGTTTGGCTCGCTCCTTATAATGTATAATATCTATTTTATCTTAGTTCTTTTAACAATTTCCATTGTTCTTAAAAGACTTTCCGGCGTATAAGGTTTAGGAAGAATATAGGTTCCATCCGCATCATAAATTAAATCCTGAAATTCTTCTCCACTATCTCCAGTTGTTATAATTAATCCAACATAAGAATATTGAGATCGCAATTTACACACCCGAGGTATTCCTTTTTTTGTTAGGTGAATAAGCGCAACATCAGAATTTCTATATTCTTCATCTGTTGTTTCTTCAAGATTTCTTCTAAAATTCACAGAATGTCCCTGCGACTCTAGAAACTCCTGAACATATCTTGCTAGATAGATTTGTTGCTCTTCTATAATATCAGTAATTTCTTTTGATAATAGTGTACAATAGTCCTGATTTCCTATCTTTTCAACAATTAATACTTTATATTTCATCTTGAATTTATCAATATCTTTTATTCTCCTCATTTTTATTATTCTCACGTTCAGTACGTTTTTGAGTTTCAATAGGACATTGAGGATTAAAGCAAAATTCCCAAGGTCTTTTTCCTTTACGAATAGCAAGAAGTTTAGGAAAAGAGTCAGCATTACATTGTGATTCTGCTTTTTTTATCAATGCATTTGGAGGAAGTGAATATGTCTGAGTGCATTTTGGATAATCAGAACACGCAACAAAATATCTGCGTGTTTTTTTAGAATATAGAATCCTAAGATTGCCTATTTTGCACGATGGACAAAGCATTAAGGTATTATTCTGGATTTGCTCATTTCTTTGATGTTCAATTCCTTTCATTAATTCTCTTCCAATTTCAATTTCTTTCGATTTTAATTCTTTTGCAATATCAGATATAAGGCGTTTAGTCTTTTCTAAAACATCAAATTCCATTTTTTTAAAATTAGATTTAGAACTTTGAATTTTTTCCATTTCTTCTTCCAATTGTCGTGTAAGATTTTCATCGATTATTATAGGAGAGTATTTCTCTAATGATTCAATAAGTCTAATTCCTAGAGGGGTTGCCTGAATGCTTCTCCCATCTAAATATCCCCTCTCAAATAATGTATCTACTATCATACTGCGAGTAGCCTTAGTACCAAGATTTTTTCTTTCTAGTAAGGAAATTAATGAAGTAGGAGTAAAGCGGGGAGGAGGTTGTGTTTGTTTTTCCTCAATATTTATCTTATCCACTTTTACTTTACCATCCAAATCTGGTAAAATCAGATCATCTAATTTTATTGGATAAAAAGAAGTCCAACCCTTATCCAAAACAGTCAATCCATATGCAGCAAATGTTACAGGAATTTCCCTAGTTTTCTTCTCTTTATCAAAAGTATTAGCATTCTCTTTTAGATCTGTTTCTGATTCTATTTCAGATGATTCTTCATCTTTCACCTTCTGTAAATATAAAATATTTTCATCCTGTTTCTCATCCTCTACGATGGAATAAGACATAAATTTTTCATTCTTATTTAAAGCTCTAAGAGTAATCTTTTTATTAGCTGTTTTAGCATCTGGAGAAAATGCAGCAATAAATCTTTTTGCAATCAACGAATAAAGTTTCTCTTCTTTTCCTGATAATTGAGCAAATTCACCAGTAGGATATATAGAAGGATGAGCTGGATCTGTTTTTTTCCCTTCAATAGGTTTTACTCTATTTACAAGTTTTGCTTCTGGAAAGTTCTTTTCTAAAGCTTTAAGAATCTTTTTAGGTTCAATAGTAAGAGGAATTTTCTGGCTTGAAGTTCTTGGATAAGAGATCAAACCATCTAAATATAATTTTTGTGCTGTAGACAGAGTTTCTGAAGGACTTATTTTATATAATCGATAAGCTTCTCTTTGGAGTGTTGTAAGATCAAAAGGATGAGGAGGAGCAATTAATTCCTCAGTTTTTTTTGTTTCAGCAATTCCTTCTTTAATATCTTTAAATATTTCTAATAATGATTTATCAAAAATATCTTTAGTATGTTTAAGTTCCAAAATATCTTCTTTATTGTTGCAAATTGCAAAAATCTGCCAAAATGGTAATGATTTGAAGTTTTGAATTTCTCTTTCTCTATCAATAATAATTTTCAAGGCAGGGCCTTGAACTCTGCCTATTGACATTATCTTAAATGATCCGTTTTTCTTCAATGAATCCATAAGAGCCCTAGATAAATTAATGCCATAAAGCCAGTCTATATAGTGTCTTGTTTCTCCAGCATAGGCATTTCCCCAATTTAACTCAGAAAGAGGAGAGTCATATGAATTCTTCAATTCAGGAGCAGTAAGAGTAGAAAATTTCATTCTTTTAGCATTTTCTTTTTGGCAAATAAAACGCAAAACGTTCCAGCCAATCACTTCACCTTCTATATCAAAGTCTGTTGCTAAAATAATATCAATCGCCCTTCTAGATAATCTCTTTAATAAGTCAAAATATCTCTTTGTAAAAGCAGAAGATGAGCGAAGATACGAAGGTTTCCATTCTAGTTCAAAGATAGGCCACCCTTTCTGTCCTTCTTTATATGTAAGGTTAAATAAATGACCCACTGCAGAAGCAACTATGATTTTTTTACCATCTTTCTCTAATTCATAGTAATTTACTCCAACTTGAGAAATTTTTCTTGGATTTCCTAGGGCATTGGCAATTTTTTCTGCTGCCTGAGGCTTTTCTGTTATAATAAGAATTGAATCTTTTTTTGATTCTAATATCTCTATATCATTTGACTTTTCATAATTTTTCCTTTTTGATTTTCTAATCTTCTTTGATGTTTTTTCTTCTAGCATGTTTGCCGGAGTTGGTCTTCCAGGTGACTCTATAGTAGTTAGTTCAGCTAAACTAGGTTTTTCAGGGACAATTTTTTCAACTGTTTGTTTTGCATCACTAATTGTTAAAAAGTCTTTAACTGCCATTTTTATTTATAAGGTTTATATGAATTTAAAAAGTAAACTAAAACAGGAAGATATTTTCTTCCTTTAACAGTTACCCAAAGGTCTTGAGAGAATTCTTCATACCTTATATTTAGTTTAACAGTATTTGTTGAAGGATTTGTTGATTGAGGTTTCCATTGAAATTCTGAATATTTTGATTTATTTCCGAAGCTATCTATTCCTACTCTTACTATTCCTTCAAGATTTTTCAAATTTTCTATAAATCTATGCATACATCTAGGTATACTATGTTTTTTGTCATGAAGTGCGATAGTTTTATTCATTTTTATAGTGTATCAAGAGGGCTTTTAATGTTTTTTATTGAAGCTTGCGATATTTGAGTATACATCTGAGTAGTCTTAATATCACTGTGACCAAGCAGTTTTTGTATAATGCGCAGGTCAGTGCCTTGTTCTAATAGATGAGTAGCAAAGCAATGCCTTAACAAATGTGGATAGACTTCTTTAGTAATGCCTGCTTTTTTAGCTGCTTTTTCAACAATTGCCTGAATTGTTGCCGTTGTTAGTTTCCCACCTCTATTTGAAGGAAATACCATCTCTTCTTGATTTAAAGCACAATAATTTTTTAATTCTTCATAAAGTTTTTCAGGTATTTTAACAAATCTATCCTTTTTGCCCTTAGACAACTTCACATGTATTAACTTATCATTAAAATCCAGATCTCTTTTATATAGATTAACTACTTCTGAAACGCGCAATCCACATCCGTAAAGCAATTTAAGAATTAATTTATGTTTAACATTATAAGTCGCTTCAATCATTCTTTTTATCTCCTCCTTTGTTAATATCTCAGGCAACTTCTTATTTCTCTTTGGTCTAGGGATATACACGCTTTTTCCTAATACATTTTTAAAAAAGAACTGTATTGAGAATATGTCGTGGCTAACCGAAGTTGGCTCTTTTCTCTTAATCTCTTCTTGAATAAAGTCTTTTACTGTCTGCTCATTTAATACACTATTAGCATTTGTAGCATTCACATATTCAAGGAATTTTGAGACAGAGTTACAATATGATTTCACTGTTTTCTTAGAAAAATTACGAATTTCTAACTCTCGTACCATCTTCTTAATCATCTCACTCTTTTCCATTATTTCTAAAGGACATTCGAGTTTATTAATTTATGCTTATATCCCTTTTGGGTATGGTATCATAAATAATATTATGATACCATAATGTT
>JBBSYK010000039.1:0-10555 GCA_038045285.1 Nanobdellota archaeon
AAATAAGAATTATCTAAGTGGACAAGCTCTACGAGGGATTTCGCAAAAGTTTAGTGAACGTTATTTTCTTTGGATTGGTAAACAACTAATTTAAAAACACTCTTTTCTTTAGAAAATTGAAAGAAAAAATGGTGATTGAATTAATACAACAATATCCAAAAATAAGCATTGTCGTCTTAGCATCGCTTGTATCTTTTCTAATTTCTTTGGTAAATTATTTTGTTTTAGATAAAGAAAAAATGCGTGATCTCAAGGCTAAGCAAAAAGCTTTGCAGGAAGAAGCAAAGAAACATAAAGATAATCCTCAAAAAATGATGGATATTCAGAAAGAAATAATGCCTCTTTCATTAGAGATGATGAAGCATTCATTCAAACCATTACTTATTACTATGATTCCAATAATAATCTTTTTTGGTTATCTTAAACAGTGGTATGCTCCTACAATAATTGCAAAGTCATGGATATGGTGGTATATTGGAGGAAGTATTGCAAGCAGCATGATTTTCCGTAAATTGCTTAAGCTTCCTTAGGGCAGTTTAATACTGAGAGAATTATTTTTGCGTAAACTCCCTACTTTAGTTCGCAAGAAAGCAAAAATAATTCTCGAGGTGTTCAAGAACCAAACTTTTTGACATGCCATACACTTTAGTGTTTGGTTCTTGACAAAACTAAGAATATTTTCAATAATGAAACGATATTTGTCAAGATAATGGCGTTTTGTCCTGTGTCTTACCTTAATTTGTTTAAGAAGAAAATTAGTGAGTTATGCTTATCTTCGGCTATCTTTTTTGCAGTTTTAGTGCGTATTTTATCTTTAACTAATAATAATCTAGTATAAAACAAATCTAATGCATATTTTTTACTATCTGGTTCTCTCCCTTCACAAAAAGGATCTTTTGGATTATAGAAAAGTCTTTTTCATCTGTCCAGATGATGAAAATGTCCTCATTATTGATATTACCCCAGTAGATTCTAACTTATCGGCATCCTGTAATATTTTTGATTCTAAAAATTCTGGAATAATACCTTTTGAAAAAGAACATTCTTTTATCGCGATCATTACTTTTTCTATTTTTTCTGCAGGATACTCTTTTATGAATTTTAATATTTTTTCTGCTTCTCTTGCACTATCTTCTTGTGACTGAAATCTTCCATTAAGTTCTTCATTCTTTGGATAAACTATCAAATCATGAAAGAGCGCAGATGGTACAATAATATCTAAATCGCCGCCTTCTATTTCTGATATTTTCTCAGCATGAAGTAATACTCTATAAGAATGCTCAAAATCATGAGAAATATCTTCTGAAGATATTCGGTCCCTCGCAATATCGATTAACTTGTTTCTTAAAGCAATATTCATAAATAAAAAGACTTAAATTAGTTTTAATATCTTTCTAAAACAATACAATAACTATACGATTACTTCACGTATTTCTTTAGTTCTTCGCCATGCAATCTTACCAATTTAGCTTCGGGAATCTTAACATAGCCGACATCAAATCTATTTAAATCGAAATTCTTCTCCAAAATTTCTTTAAATATTTTAAGACAGAATTTTATTCCCTCTTCAATGCTCATGTCTTCTCTGTAATCTTTGCGGAGCATTTCTTTTATTTTTTCATCATTTTCTCCGATTGCATTTGATTTATAAGCAAAAAAGTTACCTGTTACATCAGATGTGTAAAGAGAAGATACTCCTTTACTTACTCCTCCCAATAAAAGAGAAACACCAAATGGTCTTGCTCCACCATATTGCGTAAACATTTGTTTTCTATCTGCAAGAGTTCTTATTACTGATATTGGCTCCACTGGTGTTCCATATGTGACTCTATTTTGTTGAGCTAATACTTGAGCCATATCGATTAATATTCTGATATCTGCTAAAACTCCTGATGCACTAGCAACAATATGTTCATCAATTTCAAACACTTTATTTTTGGATTCTGACGCAATCAATTTATCGTGGATTCTTCTATCTGCGAATATTAAAACGCCATCTTTACAAATTAACCCGATACTTGCACTTCCAAGCTTGACTGTTTTCTCTGCATATTCCACCTGCAGCAGATGTCCATCTGGAGAAAACATAGTCGCGGCTCGGTCATAGCCCATTGCCTGATGCTGCATTTCTGTTGGCATATCCATTTTAATAAGAATCTCCTTTAGTTATTAATATTCTGATGAAATCGCTTATTTAAATCTTATGTTAATGAAATTTTATGGCCATTTTTGTTATGTTCTCTTTCTCTTTCAAGAAAAGTGCTATATTCTTTGTTATTTTCAGAAAGCCTCAACTCTCTATCGCCATCTAAATACGAGGGATCTATATATCTAAATTTCTTATGTAAAACATAAGCAGGTTTTTTATCATCAATTTTGAAATTTAATTTATTTTCCAATAAAAAGAGACGTTTTAATATTTCTTCGTCTGAACTTGCTTCTAAAATATCTAAAACAAATTGATCATCTCTAAAAAAATTTTCTTTTTGGAGAATCTCTTTATCAAGAGCATATCTCAAGACTTCTGAAAATATCTGCCAACGCAAAATCCACTCTGCGCCACCCCAATGTTCTCTTTGTAATTTCATATAATTATAACTGAATTTTAATGCGCCTTCTTCAGATGAAAAAACAATTCTACCTTTATGATTAACCAACTGTGAAGAGCAGGATTCAACAATTTGAGGATTTGCCCAGTCTTTAAACTCTCTAATTGCATAATCTATTCTATCTGCACATAGATATGGACGGGGCTGTTCAAGCAAACTGAAACGATCATAATTAGCAATTTTATCAACATCGAGATTGTGTTCTTTTAATATATTATTCAAGGAAGATTTTCTTAGAAAATTTATATGTCTTTTATCCTGGAAATCTTCATTTTTTCTATCTCCAATAACCCAATCAACCAAATGTGAAAAAGAGGTGTGAGAAACATCATGCAATAAACCTGCAACTTGTTCTTCTAAACCTGCACCTAAATCTCTTAGTAAGACCATGACGCCTATTGAATGTTCTAATCTTGTAAATTGTTTTATTGGATAGTATCTATATGGAAGTCCGAATTGAGATATTTTATCTAATCTTAATAATTCAGGATGTTTAATTAGATCGATTAAGATATTTTCTATGATATTGAAATCTCCCCATATTCTATCTTTAACTTGCATTTAACACACGATTAAAGGAGATTTATAAAATCTATGGCGATTTTTTATCTTATACCTGACAACAATATTTATATAATCTAATTATCTTTCGAGTTTATGAGTCAAGTTACTGCGCGAATTAAAATTAAGAATAAACATTTTGAAATTCTTGTTGATTTAGATGAGGCTTTAAAATTAAAAGCAGGAAAAGGTTCAGTTGAAGCAGCTTTTGTTACGCCTGCTGTTTTTTCGGATATGAAAAAAGGCCTCCATTCAGCAAAAGCCGATTTAATAGATGCCTTTGGCATCGATAATGTTTATGAAATTGCAAAAAAGATTATAATTTCAGGAGAAGTTCAAAAAACTCAAGAATTTAGAGATACAGAAAGAGAAACAAAAATAAAACAAGTGATTAATTTGATAATGAAAAATGCTGTGGATCAAAATAACAGGCCATATACAGAGGAACGTTTAAAGAGGGCAATTGAAGAAGCAAGAGTAGTTATAGATAACAGACCTCCAGAACAGCAGATTAAAGATATTGTAGAAAAGCTTAAATCGGTCATTCCAATCAAAATTGAAACTAAGCGAATTAAATTAATTATCCCTGCTCAATATACTGGACAGGTTTATGGTCTATTGAAAGATTTTAAAGAAAATGAGGATTGGCTTGCCAATGGATCTCTGCAAGCAGTTATAAGCATTCCAGCAGGAATGCAGATAGATTTTTATGAAAAACTGAATAATATAACGCATGGCTCTGTTCAGAGTGAAGAGATTGCTGAAAAAATATAATTGACTATATACTTCTCCAGACCATGATGCAAAAGCTCCTAAAAATTGTTGAGGAAGAATAACATAATATTACAAATAAATTTGTCAACCGAAGAATTTAAAAACCCATTTAAACAGTAAATTTTGAAATTCAAACATGGATATCAGAAAAAATTACGATTATTCTGTTATCTGAGTTAATTACAATTACGATGAAGGATAGAGATAATGAGGCACATGAAGCCCTTGGATTAGAAGAAGGTAAAAAAAGAAAGATAGTTGTACCTGGAGAAATAATTATTTCTGGAGAAGATTACCTTCCTGGTGAAGGAACAAGAAGAGAAGGAGATCATGTTGTTGCAAGCCGTTT
Organism: Nanobdellota archaeon; assembly: GCA_038045285.1. Classification (GTDB taxonomy): domain Archaea; phylum Nanobdellota; class Nanobdellia; order Pacearchaeales; family GW2011-AR1; genus VGKP01. The sequence goes on from JBBSYK010000039.1 coordinate 4,294, forward strand.
TGGGCTTTCTGAAGAGTCTGGAAGAGTGATAAAAGTAATAGCAATTACTGGAGCATTTATTCCTAGGCGAAATAATGTAGTTTTAGGACGAGTTACAAATATAGTTTTTAATGGATGGATAATTGATGTTGATTCAGCCGCATCTGGTTTTCTGCCAATTGATGAATCGCCGAGATTTATTAATAAAAGCGAAATGGATCAATTTCTTGCTATAGGAGAGGTTGTAGCAGCAAAAATATGGTCTGTAAATACAAGGGGTATTGATCTTACTCTAAAAGGAAAAGGTCTTGGAAAACTTGAAGGTGGTTTTATATTTAGAGTTAGTCCAAACAGAGTTCCGAGAGTTATTGGAAGGGAAGGATCAATGATAAATTTAATTAAAGAGAAAACTCAATGTGCAATTACAGTTGGACAAAATGGTTGGATTTGGATAAAGGGTTCTGATTTAGACTCTCAGATTAAGGCAAGAAAAGCTATTGAATTTGTGACAGAAAAAGTTCATATTGAAGGTTTAACAGAAAAAATGGAGGAATGGTTTGGAAAAAATTAAAATGATAGAAGAATATTTTTGGCAAGGAAGAAATGAGGATGCTGAAGAAGTTTTAAGAGGTTTTCATAAAAAGTTAATGTCTCAAAATGATGTAACATCAATAAGGGAAAGATATGAAACTTCTTACATATTTCCTAATGCTATAATGATCTTACCTAATAACTTGCATAATCTCTTAGCTAAACTAAATAGAGCTCTTTTTGGATATAATCCTATAAGAATAACTTATGCTAAGTCATCTAAGATAGATGACGTTATGAAGAAAATAGAAGGTATACTTGAAAGGAGTTTACGAATAAATATATAAAATGACGAAATCAGATTTTAAAAGGCCATCTGGAAGAGGATTGACTGAACTTAGACCTATGTCTGCGAAAGTAGGAGTTGTACCTAATGCTGATGGATCAGCTATGTTTGCTTTTGGCAATACAATTGCAATTGCTGCTGTTTATGGGCCTCGACAATTACATCCTCAGCATATGCAGGACCCTTCTACAGGAATATTGCGAGTAAATTATGATTTGCTAAGTTTTTCTGTGTCCGATAGAAAAAAACCTGGACCAAGCAGACGATCTCAAGAAATCTCAAAAATGACTGAATGGGCTCTTTCACCTGTTCTTGATTTAGTTGGTTTTCCTAATACGGTAATAGATGTTCAAATTTACATACTTCAAGCTGATGCTGGAACAAGAACAGCAGGAATAAACGCAGCATCATTAGCCTTAGCTCACGCAGGAATACCTATGAAAAATTTAATATGCTCAGTTGCGGTGGGCAAACAAGATAAAGAAATTATTGTTGATTTAGATAAAGAAGAAGAAGATTTCGAAGGCGGTGAAGGTCCTACTGATTTGCCTATTGCAAAGATTGCTAATACTGACCAATTTACGTTATTGCAATTGGATGGAAAAATACAACCTGAGAGAATAAAAGAAGTCTTGGAATTAGCTAATAAAGCGTGTAAAGATATATATGAAGTTCAAAAAAAAGCCCTAAAGGAGGTAATAGAAAAATGAGTTCGATGGAATCATCTAATCTTACGATAGATACCTTTAGAAGAATGTTTGAAGCTGGAAAGAGATTTGATGGAAGAAATCTTCTTGAAAATAGAAAAATTGATTTGACTTTTGAGGTATCAAATAAAGCTGAAGGATCTGCAAGAGTTAAATTTGGAAAGACAGATGTCATTGCGGGAGTAAAACTTCAGGTTGGAGAGCCATATCCAGATTCTCCTAACAAAGGAAATTTAATGGTTTCAGGCGATTTGCTACCTTTAGCTTCTCCTAGATTTGAAATTGGACCTCCAAACTTTTATGCAATTGAGCTTTCCAGACTTGTTGATCGAGCAATTAGAGAATCCGGCATGATAGATATGGACAAACTTGTTATTACTCCTGGAGAAAAGGTTTGGACAGTAATTATCGACATTTATCCTATAAATGATGATGGTAATTTAATTGATGCTGCAACTTTTGCTGCCTCTGCAGCTTTAAGAAATACATTCTTGCCGGAATTAAACAAAGAAGGAAAGATTGACTATGATAAGAAAACAGATGAAAAACTTCCTTTAACGAAAGATATCTGTCCTCTTTCAATAACGTTTTATAAATTGGGAAATACTCTCCTCCTAGATCCTACAAGAGAAGAATCTGAATCAAGCGAGGTTAGAATTACCTTTGGTGTTTCCTTCTGGAATAAGCAATTGATGATTAATTCAAGCCAAAAGAGCGGCCCTGTTCCTTTCATTCAAGAGGAAATAGAAAAAATGATGCAAATTATCCCTAAAAAATTTGATGAACTTAACGAAAAGCTTAAAAAGTTTTTCTGAGTTTATAAGTTATTAAAATTGCCCTTCAACAAAATGGAAAATAAGACAAAAAACCAAGAAAAAAATCTTACTAAGTATGAAATTGCCCGCATTATGGGTGCTCGTGCTTTGCAGATTGCTATGGATGCGCCGCTTTTGGTAAAAATTTCCGATTCAGAATTAAAAGAAATGAAATATGATGCAATTAAAATTGCAGACTATGAATTAAAATCTAATGTTTTGCCTATAGAGATTCATCGACCGATACCTAAGAAACATAAAGAAAAGCTGCATGTGATCAAAGAAGAAAAAATATCGGACGAAGAGCTTGTTGCAAAAGAACATGAAGTTGAGAAAGAAATAGTTGAAGAAGCAACTGAACTGGGATTGGTTGAAGAAGATGAAGTTGATGCTGAAACAGAGCCTTCTGCTGCAGGTGAAGAGCAGTAAATTGTTGAAACAACCTTACTTAACTATGAATCAACATGCTTAAAAACTTCTTTCTAGTATATAATTCATGTTAATAAAATCAATTAAAGCTAGAAAGATTAAAGACTCAAGAGGCGAGGAAACAATTGAAGTTTCTATAAATGGATGTAGTGCGTCGTCTCCTTCTGGAAAGAGCAAGGGGAAATACGAAACTCCTTCGTATCATAAGAGTATTGAATGGAATATTAAAGCTATTAATAATTTAAAAATTCCTTTTTTAATTAATAATTTTAGCGACTTAAATAAATTCGAGTATATAATTAAGAAATCTTTTAAATTAAAAAATGCTAAAGAGTTTGGAGCTAATTCTCTCTTTGCTCTTGAATCTGCAATTCTAAAAGCTCTCGCTCGGGAGCAAGGAAAAGAGCTTTGGCAAATAATCAATCCCAAATTAAGAAGACTGAAAATGCCTATTCCAGTTGGAAACGCAATAGGTGGAGGATTGCATTCACATTCTAAGAACAAACCAGTTTTTCAGGAGTTTTTGCTAATTCCAAAAGGAAGAACGATGAAAGAAAATATTAAAATAATACGGATAGTTTATGAAAAGCTAAAGATAATATTAAAAGGGAAAAAGATTAATGATGAGGGAGCATGGGAGACAGACTCTGAAGAGGAGAGAATTCTTTCGATATTGAGTAAATTTAAAGGTAAAATACTAATTGGAGTTGATATAGCATCATCATCTTTTTACAAAAAAAATGAATATAAATATAATGATAAAACTCTCTCAAAAGAAGAGCAAATAGATTATATAAATGAACTTATTCAAAAATATAATTTATTTTATATTGAAGATCCTCTGCAAGAAGAGGATTTTTCTGGATTTTCAAAGATAAATAAATCAACTCAGCATCTTGTAGTAGGAGATGATTTAACTGTTACGCATATTGATAGAATTAAAAAAGCAGCAAGAATGAAGTCAATTAATGCTTTGATAATTAAGCCTAATCAAAATGGCTCTTTGCTGGAAATGAAAGAGATTTTTGAATTTTGCAAGAAAAATAGAATTAAGACTATTATATCTCATCGCAGCGGAGAGACGCTTGATAATGCTCTTGCTGACTATGCTCTTGGTTTTCAAGCTGATTTTATTAAATGCGGAATTGCAACTAAATGGAGAGAATCTAAGCTCGAAAGATTGATTGAGATTGAGAAAAGTCTAATTTGAAGAAAATCAAGAAAGGTGGGAATTTTATTATTACTCTGAAAAAGTAACAAATAGAAAAGTTTAAAAACATCATCTATTCTAAATTCTTATGAAAAATTTAGAAAAAATAGTCAGTAGATTAAGACCAGGACAGAGAGTTGAAGTTGTACATGAAGCACCATATGATACTCTACAAGAGTCTACTTTAAAGGCAGAAGGACTTGAGCCTCGTTATAAAAAATTAGTTATTGGAATGGGTTATTTTGTTAGATATTTCTCTGGAAATGAAAAGGATTTTTTACAAACCGATGAACCATTTATATATGTTCAAAAAGAAGTAGATACTGCAAGAGTTCATCTGAGTATGTGGACAGCACCAGAACCAATAGAAGTAGTTAAAAAATATAAAAATTTGCATACTAAAAAAGCGTTTCCTGACATGGGAGATCTTATGAAACAAGATAATATAATCAAACTTTCCGACATAAAGTCAATAAAGAAACTTAAATTAAGATAAGAATAAAATTCTCGAATCCTCAGAGACTACGCGCCAAAAATAAATTTTAACAAAAGCATTTAAAAACCCTCTAAATAACTAATCTTTAATGCGCAAGCAGAAGATTTACAGGTACTGGCTGAAATAAACCCGGAAAAACTCCTGTGCTCTTTATTTACATAAATAACAAAGGAAAGATGAAAAATGACAACGGAATATAGAATAACATTGATACCAATTCCTCTAGAAGGAGATGTAACATATAAAGGAATTAATTATACAACTTCAGCTAATAAAATTAATATTGAACTAGATGGACAAAAATTTTATGTAAGAGAAAATAATTCAGATAGAAAAGATTTATTAAGAGAGGCATTAAGTGCTTCTTTAGAGCAAATTATTAGAATGATAAAACCATCAGCACCTGTAACTATTTCATTAACTTTGGAGGAGGAAGAATAAAATGCCAAGAAAGAAAAAAACAGAAATAACTGAAGAATCAAAAGAAGAAAACAAAAAAAATAGTGAGAACAGTGAAGAAAGTGTTGAGGAGAAGAAATTAGAAACCAAAATTGCTTTATCCCCTGAAGAAAAAAAAGCAAAACTTGCAAAACTTCTTGAGAAAGCAAAAAAACTTGAAGAAAGCGTAGAAGAAATTAAAGATATAGATCTAAAGAAGAAGATTAAGCCAGAAGAGGAAGAAGAAAAAAAAGATGCGCTCGTTCCGATTGAAGATTATTTAAAGTCGTCTATCCATTTAGGAACTAGAGTTATTACTCCAGACATGCGTCGTTACGTATACAGAAGAAGAGCAGATGGTTTAGCAGTTTTCAATACTGCTCTTTTAGATGATATGATCAGAGCAGGCGCAAACTTCCTTGCTAAGTATTTGCCAAATGAAGTAGTAATAGTTTGCAAGAGAGAATCTGGATGGAAAGCAGTCAATAAATTTTCAGAAATTACTGGAATTAAAGCTTATACTAAAAAGTATCCGGCGGGAATTTTAACGAATACAAATCTCGAAAATTTTATGGAAGCAGAATTAATTTTTATATGCGATCCATGGCTTGATAAAAATGCATTAGAAGATGCAAATAGAATAGGCATTCCAGTGTTGTCAATTTGCGATACAAATAATTTTACTGCCAACATTACTCAGATTATACCTGGAAATAATAAAAGCGCAAAAAGCTTAGGGATAATTCTATATTTATTAACAAAACTATATGCAGAAATTAGGAAACTTCCAGTTTCTCCTCCAATGATACAAGATTTTATTGATGGCTGGGATACTCTGCAGCCACCGAAGTAAAGTTTATAAATAACTCTTATCATATATATGAAAAAGAGAGGATCATCAACTTTAGTTATTATTGTTGCGCTAATTATTATGGGCATATTATTTTTTGTAAAAAATAAATCAGAGGAAAAAGAATCTTCATCAGACAATCAAATTAATGTTCCTAGCGCACAATCAAAAGAGCAAGAGAAACAAGAGCCAATACAAGAAAGCCCCATAGCTTCTGAAGATAATTCTCAAATAAATCCTCCAATAGTAAATGAATTGGCAAATTGTTTACAAAGATTAACATTGGACAAAATTCCAACTAGTATAAAATCTTTTAAGTCTGAGAGTCAAATATCAGATGCTGGAAAACCAAGTAAATTTGTTGGTACTATTTATTTGAATTTAAATGATAAAATAAGAAATTTACCTTCGACAGGCTGTAATAAAATTAAAATAATCTCAAAAAATCAATAGTAAAAATA
>JBBSYK010000040.1:0-6636 GCA_038045285.1 Nanobdellota archaeon
CTCCAAATGAACGTAAGTCAATAAGGGTTTTATTTTGATTCATACAGATAGTGAGAAAATAACATATATAAATCTTTCTTGAGTTGTAATTATATAGTAGCATTATATTTATTGACAATTAAGATAAAGTCAAGAAAAGTTATACACGTAGCAGTCTAGAGAGCACTTAATTGGATACTTTTTAGAGTTTAATTTCATTAGATTATAGTTTCTTTTTTATACATTGCTTTAATTTATCAATTAACTCTAAAATACTGTTCTTATTATTTATCAAATAAATTGAGTCAATCCTTTTTCCATCATATGCGCTATTATTTCTTTTTATTCTTAAATCATTCATAAATAGAATGTCTGATTGTCTAAATTCTTTATAATTAATAAGGTATTCTATTAAATCTTTATGAGCATATTCACCTGTTGTTTTTAATCCGTCTAAAAGCAAGAGGGCATTGGCTAACTCTTTGATAATTTCATAATAATTTTCAGAAGCATTTGTGGAAAACTTTTCATGATCTATTGTAGAGACAAAGTTTTCTCTTTCTTTAATTAATTGTAGGATTGATTTTACTTTTTCTTTATCTGGGGTTATTTTGATTATCATTTCAAAAAACTTTTATGTACCCCTTCAGTATAATGCCATTTAAAATATTGTTCTTTAATTCATTAGACATATCTTTTAAAGATTCTTTAAACAATAAGTGGATTTTTTTATTTAATTTTTTCTCAAATTCGGTAACCTCTAAGTCTCTTTTTTTTCCTAAAATAAATAAATCGATATCTGAATCTTCTATAGATTCTCCTTTTGCGAAACTTCCATAGAGAACAATCGCTTTTGGAGACAGATTATCCCATAAGTAATCTATCAATCCTTTTATATTTAATTCAAAAAGAATACTTATCTTTTTGTATATCACAAAATTTGGATCGTCTCTCATTGCACTATAAAATGGAATATTTCTTTTTGTTTGTTTTTTTATTAGACCATCTCTTTCAAATTCTTTAAGATATATCATTATTGAGGGAGGAGATATTTTTGCAAATCTTGAAATTTCCCTCAATCTAAAACTTTCAGTGGGAGAATCAAAGAACAATTTCAATACATTATATCTGTTATATTTTTCTAACATATGTTATAATATTATAACAGTTGTTTATAAATCTTTCTGTTTGATATTATATTCAATAAATGTTCAGTTTATAAATCATTTTAATTATATCACAAAACTTTTTATCAAATAACCTACAAAAAATGCAAGGATTGCTGCAGCTCCTCCAATAAGCAGTGTTTCAAGAGAAGCTTTAATTGGATGTTTTTTTACGACTTCTCCTTTAATGCCTCCAACTAATAAGAGTGCAATTGCAGTTAGGATAAAAGAATAAAGGAATTTATTGTTATTTATTGTTTTGGAAACTAGGGCTGTTACAAATGAGAGAAGCGGGATAACTCCTATAATGATAAAGGAGAGAAATGTTGCTAACCCTGTTTTCCAAGGATGCTTTCCTAGTTTAACAAATTCTTTATAACCTTGATGAGACCTGTGCAACTCTGTCTGGGATTTAATTGAAAGATAATTTGAGACTGCCATTGAAAAACCGTCAGCTATAAGATTCGCAAAACCAAGTATTAGAATTACTGATGAACTTAAAGAGGCGCCTATTGATCCTGCAACAACTGCGAATGTTGTAACTGCGCCATCTATGCCGCCGTAGACAAATTCTGGAAGATATTTACGTTCGAACATTTTTATATATATTGTTTAGGTTATATAATACTTGCTTTTTTGTGATTTTGCTACTATTTTGATAACATGAATAATTTATTCGGTTAAATTTTTATGGTATTAAATTAAAGATAATAAAAATAAAAAATTGATAAATTGAGCTATATTTTAAATATAGAGGATTTTGAAAAATCCCAAAAATCCTTTAATGGATAATTCTTAAAAATAAGCAATACAATCAACAAAATTGTCCATAAATAAGCATTGTAAAGTCCGAGGGTTCTTGACATTGCAAATATTTCGAGTATGAAAAGGCTTATAAAATACTAAATCTTATAAAAATAATGAATAAAAGAGGAGTAAGTGATGTTATCACGACAGTGTTGATAATCTTATTGGTGCTTGCGGCGGTTGCAATAATTGGCGGAATAATTTTGAAAAATCTGGGTGATGCTTCTGAAAAGATTGAAGCTGGTTTTAATACTGTGAGTTTGAGTATTCCGCAGCAGAGTGTTAAGATTGATCCTGCGACAGGGCTTGTTAATCTAAATGTACAAAGAAATGCTGGGCAGGGAAATGTTAAGGCATTCAATGTTATTTTGGAAGATTCTTCTGGCCAGAGGAGTGTTATTAGAGTAGATCAGCCTATTGCAGAACTTGAGACAAAATCTGTTCAAGTTACATATTCTGGATTGACAGATGTTAAAAAAATCTCTATATCGCCGATTATTCAAACAAGCAAAGGAAATGAATTTCAATCTGAGATATTAACCACAACTCAGCTGAGTGGCAGTGAGCCTATTGCTGTACCGCAAGGCCTAGTTGGTTACTGGAAGTTTGATGAAACAAGTGGGATGATTGCGAGTGATTCTTCTGGAAATTCTCAGACAGCTAATTTAGTAAGCAGTGGAGAATTGGTTAAAGATGGAGGTGCAGAATCTGGCGTTGTAACTTTTAATTGGAATGGATGGAAAGGGACAGCACCTAGTGTTCATGATGGCAGTGATTCGTTTTATAGTGAGGGTATTAGCTCTAGTTCAACAGTTACTGTTTTGAGCAAGGAGTTTATTCCAGTTGACGTTTCTTCTTCAACTACATATACTCTTGCAGGATGGTTTAAATCTTATGGAACAGGTGGAAGAAGTAATTTCTACTTTGGTTTAGCACCTTATGATGCAAGTAAGACAGCGATTTCGCCACAGGAAGTAGATGTTATATTGGGGACAGAGACAACTCTTTATGAAGCTGTTAAACCTGGCGATACAACTATTAAAATTGTTAAAGATGCCAACGGGAATTGGAGAAACTGGAAAGTTTATGTTTCTGGTGGAGTAACTTACGATTATCATGTAATTGCCTTTAACATTGATGATTCTGGGAATTATAATGATTTACCGAATAGAGATTATCATAGAGGTATAAATAAAGTAGAGGATAAGGGAACTTATCTAGAACTTAGCTTATCTTATTCGATTCCTACTGGGAAGTCATATTCATCTGGAACTAAAGTAAGAGAACAGGCATATGGAGGCACTTATATTTATACTGCTGCTAGCCCCAGTACTGTTGATGACTGGACTAAGTTTAGTGGGACTATTCAAGGAGAGAAACTTTATGGTACGGCAAAGAATCAATGGAGGAGAGGCACAAAATATGCTAAAATAATAATTCTTCCTAACTATTTACAATCAATAGATTATAAGATGTATGCGGATGACATCTCGTTGACTTCAGTACCTGTCTCATATACAGGGCCTTTACAAATAGCAGGAAAAATAGGAAACGCGTTAAGCTTTGATGGATACGATGATTATGCAAAAATAACCGATTCTGATAATTTAGATCTTACAGATAAATTTACAATAGCTTTTTGGGTAAAAAGAGAATCTGGAGCAGGAATTGGAGTAATAAGTAAGGATGGCGTAGGTGATACGTTTGGAGCCTATAATGTTTATATTTCTTCAAATGGGAATGTACAATATGAAGTTAATAATAACGGGCCAACAATTTCTTCTACTACAACAATTCCTCTCAATGCATGGTCTCATGTTGCTGTGACTTTTGATGATTCTTTGACTGATAAGAAATTAAAGATTTATATAGATGGAGTTGAAGCAGGGAGCGGAAATCCTGTTCAGCCATCTGTTCTAGGTACTGATCTACTTATTGGAAAAAGAGGACTTGGAAGTTACTTTAAGGGAACAATAGATGAACTGACAATTTACAAAAAAACTTTATCTGGAGAAGAAGTTAAGACATTGTATGATCGGACAAAATAGTCCGGCATACCTTTAAAAAGCTTGTTTAAGTAAAATTTATATGAAGGATAAGAAAAGTGACGAGAATCTAAATGAGAAAAACAAGAATAATGTCAAGAATGAAAAAGATGAGCAGAAATCTAATTATTACAATAAAATCAATATGAATAATTTAAATGTGAACAAGAATAATTCTAATACTATGATTAATAAAATGATGCAAAATTCTGGAACTAGTTCAAATTCTAATCTTTCTAGTCCTAATATTTCGATGCCAATGCAGGCAATGCCGTCACCGCAAGCGCCGCCGCAGGCTGCTATTGATTTTGACAAAATAAAAGCAAAGTTAGAGGTATTTAAGAAGCAAGTTGTCAAGAAGTATAAATTTACTATAGCAATAGGTATTTTGCCAGGTCAGGCTGCTCCTATTTTTGAGGAAGATGAACAAATTCCTAAAGAAGTTGCCGATACAAAACCTCTATATGTTTCTATAATTATTCCGGAAGATCAATTTAAGAATATTCCGAAAATAAAACCAGAAATTATTAAATTAATTAGGGAGACAGGAGAAAACATTTGGGTAATGATAAAAACACCGGTTGATTTGTGGAATTATGGCCTTGATTCGAAGTTTGAATATATTGACGCCATATCAGCTTGTTTTCCTTTATATGATAACGGATTTTTGGGGGCATTGAGGGTTGCAAATATACATAAGTCTCTTGTTCTTAGAAAATTTGAGAAATATGTTGCTAGTTATGTAATTGGAGGAAGCCTTGTTAGAGGAACTGCTGGAAAAGATTCTGATGTTGACGTTTTCGTTGTTATTGATGATACAGATGTGAAAAGAATGTCTAGAATAGAATTACTTGAGAAGTTAAGGGGAATAGTTTATGATTATATAAGAGAAGCTACTGCTCTTGCAGGTGTGAAGAATATTTTGAATGTACAGGTATATTTGCTTACTGATTTCTGGCAATCTGTCAAAGATGCACATCCTGTTATGTTCACTTTTATCAGGGATGGAATTCCATTTTATGATAGAGGAACATTTATTCCTTGGAAATTGCTTTTAAAAATGGGCAGAATTAAGCCAAGTCCAGAAGCAATTGATCTTTACATGAAACAAGGTGAGCAGACAGATGAATTTGTTAAAAGAAGATTGCTTGATGCCATGGTTGATATTTATTATGGTGTTGTAACGCCGACGCAGGCAATGATGATGCTGGCTGGAGAGGCTCCTCCTGTGCCAAAGACTATTGTAGCTGATGTTAAGAAAGTTCTTGTTGAAAGAGAAAAAGTTATGGATGAGAAGAATTTGAAGACTCTGGAGAAAGCAGTTCATTTATTTAAGCAGTATGAATATGGAAAATTGAAAGAGTATGCTGGTACAGAGATTGATAAATTCTTAGCAGAAGCTAAAGAATATAATAAGATGCTTAAAAAGATGCGGGTGAAAATTGAAAAGAAGTTGCAGGAAAAGACTGCCGAGGAAATTTATAGTAATGTCTTCAAATTGCTGAAGACCTTCTTCGGCGATAAAGCGCAGGGCGAGCTGATAAAGGACTTTGAAGTTCAGATGGTGAGAAAGGGAAAAATACGGGCTCGCTTTTTGGGAATCTTGAAAGAGCTTGTGCAGTTGAAAGTAAAGATTAACTCTGGAAAATTGAATCAGAAGGAAGTAGATTCAATGAAAGCAAACGCTATTGAGTTAATGAATTCTCTTGTTGAGTATGGGCAGAGGGCTGATTTGATTTCTGCTGAAAAAGGAACAATGATGATATTATATGGAAACAGGAAGGCAGAATTAGTTTTAATGGGAAGGGATAACTTCTTGATAGAAGGAAAAGATATAAAGAAAATTTCAGAAGGGAAACTAGTTCCATCAAGCAGAGAAGAATTTGAAAAAGCTTTTGTTGAAAACAAGGGTAAACTGAAAACTAAGATTTCTGGAGAAATCTTTAATATTCTGGAAAAAGAGATGGGCAAGTTTGAGCTGGAGTTTTGATTAAGGAATGCAAAAAATTATTAACTCTTATATTTTGATTTTTACATGAAACTAATAAACCCGATAATACCCTCTCTAAGATTGTATCTGCATGATTATATTCCTGCTAAGACTCGAAAAAGAAATCCTGCAAAAGAATATTTGTCGTTATTAACGAGAGCTGAAAAAATCGGCTGCTTTGATTTAGTTGATTTGTGCAAAGAAATGGTTGTTGCAATAGCAGAGCAAAGAAATTTGTTAAAAGAGGATTTCGAACTTTATCACGAAGAAAATGTGACTCAAAAAAATATACTTGTTCATATTAAAAATTATTACATTTGGCAGAATTATTCTTACGTCAAAGATTTGCCTAGCGGTTTAATCTATCAACAAAATAAAACATGCAATATGATAAACGTAACTCCTGCTCTTTCTTCTGAAAATATGGCTTTTATTACAGTTTTTGAATTTCGGTATGACTAATATGCTTCTGAAGAATTTAAAGAGAAAATATAGAAAATTCTGGTAATTATACTACTAATAGTCTAGAATTCTCTAATGGACAATTTTTAAAAAGAGTAACACAATAAACAGAATTGTCTATAATAGAGGTGTTATAGCTAAGGACGTAAGTATTTCCCCATATCCTGCTTAAAGTCATTATATTTTA
>JBBSYK010000041.1:0-14683 GCA_038045285.1 Nanobdellota archaeon
TAGCTATTCACAGTTTAGCTAGAGCAGCTGATTCTTTTAAATCAACATTAGTTGAAAGAGGAAGGTTGCCTATTGATTATTTAATTAAATCACATTCAGATATTGTAGACACCTCCGATTTTCTAAGATATATGGCCACATTAGCCATCAGTAATAAAAAAATGATAACTTTGGATGAAAATAGTTTAGCTAAATCTAGAAAAGCCCTAATTAAATATTATAATCTTCGTAAAGTTTTAGGCAGGCAGGAACCTAAAAAACCTGTAGGAAGTATTGAAGATCATATAAAAATGGCATATAACATTAGTGATAGATTCTTTAGAAATGTTCACTTAGTCAGTCAGGCGTATTCAAAAAAAGATGAACTTCTCTTATGGGATGATTGTGTTGGGGATGCAGAGTTGATTATGGGGAGAAAAATATGAAATTTATAGAAACTACCTTAAAAAAGAACCCCAATATAAAATATATAGGATTATTTGGTTCTAGATCCAGAGATAATAATTTCTTAAATTCAGACGTTGATGTAGCATTGTTGGGAACCATCTCAGAAAACATTGAAGAGATAGGAGATAGAACCGCATTAGGATTCAATGCTCCAAAAGCAGATATTTACCTTGTTAAAAGAGAATCGATAGAACATCCAACAGTTAATCCAAAGACTGTTACAATGGGTCTTGACATAATGGAATTATATAGGGATAAAAATGAAAATGAGGTAAAATTAGATTTAAGAGAATTTGATTTTAGATGGTTCTGTGCCTTTTTAGAATATGAGAGATTACGAAATTTAAAGGTATTTGAAGACAAAGAAGCAACTCCGGACTATATCAAAAAAATGCATGGGGGTAGGAGATCTTATGATGAAATAACTTGGTTGTCAAAATTAGCAAATATAAATATAGAATTGCCTTTAGAGCTAAAAGACCATTTAGCTAGAATAAAATTAAGCATATTAAACCGAAATTGGAGAGACGAGGTTAGTCAACGGGCGGCCTCTTTAGATAAGATAGTTTTTAATCTAGAAAGTCATTTAATAGATGGACTATTTAAAACAGGATCAAGAGGGAATATCGCATTAGATTACCTCTCTACTGAGTTAGCACAAACACATAACTCAGTAAATCCCATTGAATTAGAAGAGATTTACTCTAGGAACATAAATTTAGAAAGCCAAAACTCTTGGTTAATACAATACGCATTAGCTTTCAATAGTTTTATTCCCGAGGAAATAGCAGAAAAATTAGTTCTTACACAAAAACCGAATTTATTTGACTATGAAATAAAAAAATCCTTATTGCAAAATAGAGCTATAAAAAATAGAAAATTTTCAAGAATAATGGAGATTTTATGTGAAGATAAAAATCCAATAGTAAAAACATATGCAAACCTAATTAGAGATCCAAATTACATTCAAAATTTCCAGATAAACCAAAGAAGATTCTTGATAGATAATACTAACCATATTTTATGAACCTTTCTATCTCACTCCAATATTGTCCTATTAATCTCTCTGATAGCCCATGTCCCAAACTATGTTCTATTAACTTGCTTTTTTTAATTTGTTTAATTATTTTTTTTGTGTGTTCAATCGAAACTGTTTTGTCCATCGGATCATGAAAAATAAGTATGGGGCAGCCTAATTTTTTTAGGTAGTATTCTGGCAATGTCTCCTTGAATTTGTGCAGCTGTTTTATCAAATTATTAAATTTTATTCTGTACAAATTTTTATATGCTCTTTTCACAAAATCTACCATATGAGATAAATTCTGTTCTTCATAAATCATATTATGCATCTTAAAATCCCAAACCGGAGCAGAAAGTATTATTTTAGAGTTTAAATGGCTTGATTTTGCTGCCATACCGCATGCAATAGCTCCTCCAAAGCTTCCAGTTAAAAGAATTAAATTTTTATTTTTAAAAGATTTTTCTTCCATATCCCATAAACTTATAACTTTTCCCTTATTTATGTGGTTTATACATTCTATCATGTATTCTATAGGATTAGATTCTAAAAAATACCCTTTGCTTTGAAATGAGCCCTCGTATCTTAAATAAAAAACATTAAACCCCTTTTCATAAAAGGTTCTCATTAATTCATCTTCATTGTTTGAGCTTGGAAAACCAGGCAGAATAACTATGGCATCAGCAGAATCATTTTTATGAACTAAGAATTCAAAAAATATCTTCTTATAATACGCCTTTAAAATTGGTTTTGTCATAATTATTCTATAACGTTGATATTTATAAAACATTCTACTTAGATCAGAGTTTATTTTAAATCTTACTCAACTTAATCAAATCTAACCATCTATTAACTCCTAATTCTAATTGAGGTATATCTACTTCAGCAAGAGTTTTATTATCTAAAGCCATGTGTTTTCTGTTGAAATTATAGTTAAATTTCTAGGTGATTGAGGCATTTTCGGACTAAATACGCCTCCTTACACATATTTTGAATAACAGACTAAATAAATCTACTGTTCTATGATTAAATCTAAACTCCATCTCTTTCAGATAGAACGGATAATTATTTTTGTTAATTCCGTGATACTTATGAAATCTTTCTTTAGCATAGCTCCAGAATCCTTCAATGCCATTAATGTGATTATGACCATTAACATATTTTTCTTCTTTATGGTTTATCTTATTATGTTTTCCATATTGTTCTAAACTGTTATAACTTTTCCAAGTATCTGTGTAGAAAACTGATCCTTTCTTTGTTTTTCTTTTGATTTTATCCATTAATGTTTTTGCACTTACGTCTGGAACAGTAACTGTGTAAACCTTGCCTTTTCCCTCGAGAATTCCGAAAACTATTGCTTTATTGTTCGCTCCTCTTCCTCTGTTTCCTTTCCTCTTTCCACCAAAGTAAGATTCATCAAGTTCTAGTTCTCCATTTAGTTTCTTGGCTTCATGATTACAGTACTCTGCAATCTTTTTTCTAAACTGCATAAACTTTCTATGAACTAATCTATAATTGAAATTCAATTCTTTTGCTGTTTTTCTTGCAGATACTTCAATATAAAAATAGTATAGAATTTCCGTGTCTCTTTTTAATTGGGATAAACTATATTTCTTTTTACAATGTTTACATTTGACTCGCTTATCAGCGAGTCTGTAAAGGCCATATTTATTGCAATAAATACATGTTTTACCTTAAAAATACTTGCGTGCAACTCCTTTTATCATTACTATCGTCGTAGTTTAGCCAATTTTTAAGCTTTTTTGGTCCGTAAATGTATCAATCACCATTTTTATTATTACTTATATATGTTTCATTGAAAAGCGAAAGATTTATAAATAAGATAATACTAAAATCGAAATGAAGAAAATTGAGCAAGTATATCGAGAGATACTATATGAAATAATAGAAAACAAAAAGAAAAGCTTAACACAGTTAGGACTATCTTCAAAATTGGGTTTTTCTTTAAGTACAATTAACTTAGCTGTAAAGAAGCTAGAAAAGATTGGTGCTATTATAATTGAGAATAGGAATTTTAGAGTCTTAGACATAAAAAAGATATTATTATACTGGGCTTCTTTAAGAAATTTAGATAGAGACATTATTTATAAAACAAGAGTTGAAACTGATGTTAGAGAAATAGAGAAGAATTTGCCAGATGTTTTTTATTCTTGTTTTTCTGCTTACAAATTTAAGTTTAAAGATGTACCGGCCGATTATTCTGAAGTTTATGCTTATGCCTTTGAAGATCAGATAAATGATATAAAGAAAAGATTTCCAGAGAAAATGGGAATTTCTAATTTGATTATATTAAAAGCAGATGAAAATATGAAAAAATATAGCAGAACATTGAATTTTGCGCAGATATTCGTTGATTTGTGGAATTTAAGACAATGGTATGCCAAGGATTTTCTCGATGCAGCTGAAAATAAATTAAATAAACTTTTGGAGAAAAAAGAATGAATAAAAAAAATGATAAGAAAGAATACTGGAATTCGCTTTTAACAGAAAAGAGTTGGCAGATTTTACAAAATTTAAGAAGAGAATATAATTTTATATTAATTGGCGGCTGGGCTGTTTATTTACACACAAGACAGCAAAAATCTAAAGATGTTGATATTGTTGTTGATATAAATGAATTAGAGAAATTAAAAAAACAAGGGCTGGGGAAAAATGATCAATTAAAAAAATATGAGATAAAGAAAGAGGAGGTAGATATTGATATTTATGTTGAGCATTATTCAAAGCTGGCTATTCCTGTTGAAGATATAAAGAAACATACAATAAAAATAGAAGGATTTGAAGTTGTCAAAACCGAATTATTGATTTTGTTAAAACAAACTGCTTTTAAAGACAGAGAAAATTCTATAAGGGGAGAAAAAGACAAGATCGATATTGTCTCTTTGATTTTCTTTGCAGATACCAACTTGAATTTATATGCTAAAATTGCCAAAGAATATAGGATAGATCACCGCATTGACGAATTAAAAGAAATTGTTAATAATTTCAAAGATTATAATTCTTTAGGAATAGGACCTCAAGAACTTAAAAAAATGAAGAAGGAGTTTATATTGAATTGGAGAAAGATAAAATAAAACCAACGCTCTTTTCATTCTTATCCTGAAATTAGCAACTTTTTTGGCAAAGCCGAAAAGGTTTATAAACTTCTCTGGCTGTTAAAGAGCATGAAGGGGTTAATATCTTTCGAAAAATCTTATATTTTGTTCTTACTTGTATTTATCATTATATTCATAGCTCAAAGTGGGAGTGCTGCAACTTCATGTAGCCAACCGGATCAAGTTATTTTGTCTCTTTATAGCCCAGAAAATTCTCATGGCGCAACAGCAGGTGAAACAAGTGCAACAGAAAAAATATGTTACGATATATTATTTAATGGCAAATATAATGGGGTAGATAGTCAAAAATGCGATTCTGCCGTTAACCCACAAAATATTGTTTTAAGACTTTCTTCTAACAATAATGCGCATGCTGAAAGTAAAGATAAATCTTCTCCTACTCCAACGTATAATGTTAATATATGTTATGGAAATTTAAAATGCAGGGTGATAGATACCAGTGTATGTGATCCTGCAAAAGAAGAAGTAATGATTGTATCTCTTTCAAGCGAAACTAACGCTCATATGAATTCTCCAAGTGCAGCAACACAATATCCTTATAAGGTGTGCTGCAGCTCACCATCTGCATCTCCTAATAATCCTCCTTTCGTTACTATAACTTCTCCTCTCCAAGGCGCGAAATTTTCCTCTGGAGCAAACATTGAGATTAAGGCTAATGCTGGAGATTATGATGTTGGTGGCTCTATCGTTAGAGTCTATTTTAGGCAAAATGGAGTAGTCATTGGAGAAGATAGTACTCCAAGTGGAGGAGAATTTTCTATAATTTGGAACAATGTTCAAACTGGAACATATGTATTGACTGCAGAAGCTTATGATAACAGAGGTGCATCAAAGATATCTAATCCTGTAACAATTTATGTAGAATCTCCTATTATTCCACCTGGACCTTGCAATCCAAATAATATTAAAGAACAAGGCGAACAATGCGATGCTGGTCCGAATGGCGGAACAGACACTGCTAATTGTCCTAATCCCTCTCGTTGCAGCAATAAATGTGTTTGTGATAATCTTGCTAATTCATGTAAAGATGATTATGAACAAAGTGGTAAAACAGTATGTGATCCTAACAGTCCTGCTGCTTATAGGGATAATGGATGTTTAAAGTATAAAGAAAAAGACTTAATTTCTTCAGATCAGATACAATGTTATGAAGTGAGATGTGAATGTTACTTATCTGGAGGAAATGAATGTAAAGTTAGCAGCACTTACCCTGTTCCTAGAGATAATGCACCATCATTTTGTAGGGGTGGAGGAAATATTCCACCTCCACCTATTAAAAAGTGTAAAGTTGATAGTACTGAATTAAAAGAATGTATTGAAGGATACCGTGAAATTAAAATAACATATACTAGTGACTCTGATTCTTCATGTGCGACAATGAAAACAGTGCCGTGTGGGCGAAATGTGGCGTATTTGCCATTCATGGGCATTTGGCAAATTGCCGCTGCGATTGTAATAATTGGAGTGATTTATTATTTTGTATTTTTGAGAAATAGAAAAGGGAAGAAAGTGAAGGGGAAATAGATAACTTCTTGCTAACCAAAATTCAAAACTAAATCACAAAAGTAATAGGCATATCTTTCTAGGAACATAAATATCAAAAATTGTAATTAAACAAAAACATTTAAATACTAATTTTGTATTATTACAATTATATGAAATTAACAAGATCAATGATAAAGGCTTTTGCTTATGTTGTTCAAGGTGAGAATACGTTGACTAAACTAGCTAATGCTCTCCATAAGTCAATTTATTGGACAGATATTGTATTAAACTCCTTAGAAAAAGAAGGGTTTATTGCAAAAAAGAAAGATTACACAATGAGAGGCAATAGGCTCGTAATAGAAGTTGCACAAACACAACATGCTTTAAAATTAAAAGAGGTATTATTTACATACTCCGGAATATCTTTTGAAGATATACTTGCAAACAGCAGATTATTATTTCTAGCTTCAATAAGCGAGGATTGGATGACTGTAAAAACGGCAATTGAATTAAGTGGTATCTCAAAGCATATAATTGATAAATTCAGACCTCAACTCAAAAATAGAGGCATTATAGTAAAAAAGAAAGATGTTTATACAATCAATGAAAAAGCATGGCCTTTGTTGAAAGAATTTTTAATAGTATATAAGAATTATTCTATGATTGAAGGCCATATAAGGTGGAAATATAATGAAGAAATGTTATTTGAAGTAAACAATGAAAGATTAATTCAGAATAATGCAACAGGATTATATGCATACAAGAATTATGGGGTAAAAGTTAGCGTTGTTTCTGCTTTATGTTTTCTGCCTAAAAAGAAACTTTCCAAAGAAGAGGTATTTGTTCACTCGTTATTTGAAATCAAAGATCCAAGAACACTGCATCTAGCACTTACATTCTATATTAAGAATAAACTCGCTTATAAAAAAGTTGCACTTCTAGCAATGAAATATGGAAAATACAGTATGTTTGGAAACTTTATTAAGCTTCTAAAAACAAAAGAAGAAAGGGTTAAATTCACTAATTTGCCTAAATTTGAACTAAGTGATTTTACAAGAATAGCAAATATTTATGGGGTGAAGAATGTTTAACAAAGATGAATTAGATCAATTGCTTGCAAATGTCGGCTCAAAAATAGAAAAGCCCGTAAATATATTCATGATTGGGGGATGCGCTCTCTCATTTAAAGGATTGAAAGAAGCGACTAAAGATATAGACATAATAATTACAGATCAAGAGGGCTTCAATATTCTTAATATGGCAATGAAAGAGAATGGTTTTCAGTCAATGACTGAAAAAGAAAATGAGTTTTACCTAACGGCTTTGGCCGTTTACAAAAAAGACGATTCAAGAATTGATGTTTTCCTAAAACAAGTTGGAAAAATGCTTTTCCTAACAAAAAACATGATTACCAGATCTGAAGAATATCGGAAATATGATAAACTAAGCGTTTATCTTGTCTCTAATGAAGATATCTTTTTATTCAAGATGATGACCTCAAGAGAAGGCGATATCTATGATTGCGATAGGATTATGAGGAATGGTATAGATTATAAGATTATATACGAAGAGGTTATCGAGCAAAGCAAAGAAAAAGGCAAAAGATGGTTCTTTTGGGTATACGAAAATATGTGCAAATTAGAAGACTATAATGGAATTCGTGTTTCTATTAAGAATAAAATTTTTGAATTGGTAAAGAAATATTGGAATGAGAGGCCAAATGACTTTATGAGTGGTGCTCCTGATAAAGCCAAACATATTCCTGATAAGAGATTATTGAAAGATTTGATTAGCCAATAATTTTTTTAATGTTTTCAAAGAAGAAAAAAGCGAGGGGAAATAGATAAAATAATTCTTGTTACTTACGCAAGAATAATGCCTTCTTCTAAGGCTGTGCTTACAATGGAAATCTTTTTTTTAAGAGCATTGAATTCTTTTACGGTGAGGCAGATAAAATCCACTGGTATCATAAATTTCCAATAATCGTACATCTTTGCCCCTCTCTTAAAGATATTCATGCCTTCAAAGTCATCTGATACAATTATTAAATCAACATCACTATCTTCTCTTGCAGTTCCAGCCGCTCTACTACCGAATAAAATGATCTTGTAAATGGTGAAATCTTTTTGCAATCTTTTGATAAAATCATTTATCTCTGTTAAATATTCTTTTTTACTCATTTTAGAATTTCCTCTGCGTTTATCTTTAATTCATTAATTATTTCACTTAGATCTTCTTGTTTGATGAAGTCTGGATATCGTGTATAAAGATATGCTGGCGTTAAATTTTTACTTGCCTCTAGAACTTCTTTTGGAGCGTCTAGCGATTCCGCGATAATTGTTAAAACATGAGTCTTTAATAGTTTTTTATATTTTTTTATATGAAAAGCTTTTAATGCTTTTTCAGCTGCTTGCTGAAAAAAGAATCCTGCGGCTTCTAATTTATCTCCTTCTAAGTTATAAAGTGCTGTGTTTATGTCTTGTGCTTGCTCTATCCACTCCTCATACCCATTCATTTATTAAACAAAGAGCTTATACTTATAAAGCCTTCTAAAATTGCAGATTTTTAAGAGAAATTAAACAACGGTCTATTTTTAAACAATGAAATATGTTTTTTCTATCTATTCTTTATATTTGTTAATTAATTTGAAATAATGCGCTTATAAAATTTATTCCAACAAAAAAATTTTGTGTTTTTGAGAAATTTTTTTAAATACATTTGATAAATGCTAATCTAAATATTAATGCTAAATATTGAATCCGTCTGAACCAAAGTTTGATAATATCCTCTTTATTTCGTTAATTGTTTCCTGCTGATTCTTTTTATCTGACATTCTCACAAAACGAATTAGTAAATCGATTAATTTTGATTGACCCATGATATTTATCTTGTGTCCATCTGTAATAAAATAGAATCTAAATGATTTATATTTTAATTCTTTAATTGCTATTCCTCCAACTTGACTTAGTAATTTTCCCTTTTTTGGATTTTTCCCCAGTGAATACATCTGGTGAAATATTATTTTTGATTCATTCTTGAACTTTTTTAAAATCTCGTCTTTAAGCTCTAAGGCTATCTTTACGATGGCCATTTCTTATCTGCCTCTTTTATAGCCTCTTCAATTGGAATAAAACCTTCATCAGACATCAAAAAATCTCTCAGCTGTTCTTTAACTGCAAGAGAATAAATTCTTTTAAGAATATCATCATAGCTTTCTCCCTTTGTGCCAAACGAAGAAATTTTCTCCTTGGTTTCTTTGCTTAATTGTATTGTTGTTATCTCCATAGTTTATCTATAGGACCTATAGAAGCTATAGTTTATAAGTCTTTCTAAGTTATTAAAGTGCGGATTTTATTATTGAACAAGGATTTTTAAACATTAATTTATATCTTAGTGAATGCGAATAAAGATAAAAAAGATGGCGTTTTTGCTATTGATTGTATTGTATTTAATGTTCTTATTGCCTTTTATGTCAGGAAGCTTTCTTTATAAGAACAATTCATTGCAGACTAAATATGTTGGAGGAGAGGCAGTTAAGGGAAATATTGAATTGAGGTTTCTTGATGAATCTGCTCAATCTTCGATTACAAGCAATTTTGAGGGATCTATTCAATTAATAGATCTGTTGAAATCTAATGATTTTTTAGAAAATAGGGATTATAATTGCAGTGTAAAGAACTGTGCTATAGGGCATAAAATAAAAAATAGTCTGCAAAGTTTACCTATTAGTGTTGGAGAAAATGCTTCTGTTGGATTTAAAATTACTGGGAAGAATGTTGAAGTTGATTCAGTTCGATTCAGCGTTGAAACGACCGGAGCGGCTTCCTGCAGCAGACCATATATAGTTTCAGTTTTAGGAAATAACAATAATTCATTGCAGACTAATAAATATAAGAATTTTTCCTGCGGTGCAAGAATGCAAGGATGTTTTGATTCTTCTTTAAACAATTACGATAGTGCAACTATAACAAGCGATGCATATTGCGAGAAAATTAAAGCTCCGGTCGCTCCCGCATTTTTAGTTGGAGGAAAAATTAAAAATAGTACGCAAGGTTATGGAAAACTAAAAGTTGAAATGTTTGATAATTTATGGAATTCTATTGGAAGATGTGATCTGCCAAGACATAATGCGAGCAATGTTGAAAGTTTGTCATGTATAATTAATTATGCTCCTGTTGCGGAGAAAGAGAGTTATGTGTGTGTAAGCTTAGAAGGCGGTGCAAATGCCAATTATGAAATAAATTCTGAACAATCTGGAAATGTTTGCGGAGCTACTGGCATTGGAACAGAACAGCAAAATAGAGATTATGATTTATTTATAGAGGCCTTGCAATTTGATTCTGTTGGTATGGAGATTAATGAATCTACTTATTCTCAATTATACTCTGAGAGTCTAACTTTGCTTATTGACTCATATATATCTGATAAATATGAAAGAGATTGCTCCAAAGGATGTATAATTCCCTTTGAATTATTTTCCGGAGCTGCTCAGACCTTGAATTTCAACAGTGTTGAAATTAGATATAGAGATTCTGGAGCACTGCTTAAAAATAATCAGCTTTACTTATTGGAAAAAGATCTGCCTTTAATAAATTCTAATTATTTGAAGATTGATATTGAAAAAGCTAATTTGATAATTCCTACTCTTTCTAAAGAAAATGTACTGCAAATCTTTTTGAGTGGAAGGACTATACTGCCCAGAACATTGGGAATTAATATTACTCAAGGATTTGTTTTTGATATTCAACCTAAATATGTTTTACCTGGAATTGATACATTATTTAATGCTATAACTTCTCAAAATATTACCAAAAGCGAATGGGATTTCGGCGATGGATCTAGAGAAGAAGCTCAAAGTAAAAATATAAGACATAAATATCTATCCGAAGGAAATTTTGATTTAAAAGTTACATTGACAAGAAAAGATAATGTAAAAGTTACCAGGAATTATACAATTATTGCGGGAAATAGCAGTGAGGCTATTAGGATAATAACTAAGAATTATGAAGAAAGGATAGCTAATTTAACAAAACAAATAGATAAGTATGATAGTTGGATTGGAAATGAATTAAGGAAAAAAGTAAATGTGAGCGAGTTCAATGAAAGTGTTAATGAAGCAAAGTTAAATGCTGCAGATTCAGACAGCAATAAAAGCGAGATTATTGAAAATTTAATTAAAATTGAAATTCCAAAGAGTTTGGTTTCAGATAAAAGCGGGGTTTTGCCAATTGATATTGGCTATGAATCATTAAATCCAGATTATATAGCTGCTGTTTCAAAAAAATATTTAACTGAAGAAGAAAAAGACAAAGTATCAAAGCAAATTATAGGATGGATTGATGATAATTATAAAGCAGATATAGAATTCAAAACTATATCTAGTTATACTGATGATGTAAAACCACTTTATACATTATTTAAAATTAAAATTGTAAATAAAAAACAAGAAGAAAATGGAGCTTATTTAATATTAGATAGACCTAGAGGAGAGATAGTATTTAAGAAGGATTATGGCCAAGTTGAAGTTGAGAGCGACAGCAGCAGTGCAACAGCAGTTCCTTTTAAAGACTCAAATGAGATTGAATTTCTCCTTCCTGAGGATGTTAGTGCTGAAGAGCTTGGTGCATATGTTGCTCCTGAAATCTCAAAACTGGCAATTGATGATAAAGTTGATGTAATAGAACCAAATCCAAGGCCTAAGACTGCATTTTATTGGTATATTATGCTTGTGGCTGGATTCTTTGTTGTTTATATTATTTTACAAGAATGGTATAAGAAAAGATATGAATCTTACTTATTCAGGAATAAAGATGATTTATACAATATTATTAATTTTATATTTAATCAGAGAATAATTAGCATGGATGATAATGAAATTAGGAGAAAATTATCTGGTACTGGATGGAAAGGAGAGCAATTAACATATGCCTTCAAGAAGATAGATAGAAAGAGAACAGGCATGTTTGAAATTCCAATATTTAGATTCTTTGAACAGAGGAAGATTAAGAGAGAAATTGCTAAGAGACAGCTGGCATCAAAAGAAAATGCTGCAATAAAACCTTATTAGGGAGATTTTTAAAACATGATTGAGTTAAGAGTTGTATAAATGGAAAAAGATCCAAATATTTTAGAAGCTGAAAGAGCAGCTAATTCTGATGAAGAAATAACTGCGTCAAAGCCTGTTTTAAGAAGCCCGTCTAGAAGATATGTTGGAACTACAGTTCAACATCCGAAAACACAAATAGTCGTGAAACCTTCTTATGATCATTTTTTCATGTCAAGAACCCTCGGATAAAGTCCGGGGCGTGTTCGGGTTCTTGAGCACCATCAAGATTTGATTTGCTTGCCCTCGAACTGAAGTAGGGGGATTGCGCAAATACAAATCTTGAGGTTTCGAGATTTTACACTGATCATTCCAACGCAAAGATAAAAATGAGCTGGAGATTCAATGAAGAAGGCAGACTTGATTTAATTGATTGCAAAACTATCTGGAGAGGAAGCAGGAATAATTCTGTAGATCAAATCAGCAATATTATTACTGTTTTTAATTTTCAAAATAGAAAAGATAAAGATTGGAATAGAAGCCGAGCCACATATCGTTATTTTCCAGAAGAAATTAATGTAATTAATCAAAGTTTTCGTTTTCATAGCCTACAATCCAAGTATAATTCGCTGGCGCGTTTTGGACATGGTATTGCCAAAGAAATCTGGTATGCTATAAGAAATAATTCTCTGCAGGGGCTATTTTTTGTGAAAGAAGGAGATAAGTCTCTGACTGAGATAGTTAGTGATAATGAAGCAAAATACATGCTAAAGAGAACAACGAGAGTTTTACCTTGTATTAGTTTTGATGATTCATCTGAATTCGGCGGCTATTTGGGAGACATGATAATCGATTATAGAAAAGAAAACTTTTACCTTCGGTAAATGAATGATTTTTTGTTTTTTACGCTATTTTTGAATAATATCTAATGATACGGAAGATTTATTAAAAGAGATTATTTAGAGCAATTATGTTTAGGTTTATCAAAAGCTTTTCGAAAAGAGTATTGGGTGCTTTGTTTAAAAAAAGAGAAAATATAAAATTAGGATTTTATGGACCGCCTAACTCTGGAAAGACTAGTTTAGCGAATAGAATTTGCAAAGATTGGACTGGGGAGGAAATAGGGACGGTAAGCAAAATACCTCATGAAACGAGGCATGTTCAATTTAAAGAAAAAGTTGAAATCAAATATAAGGGAAAAACTCTTGTTTTTAAGCTGGTTGATACTCCTGGAATAGCAACTAAGATTGATTATGAAGAGTTCTTGAGTTTAGGAGTAAAAAGAGGGGATGCGAAGAAAAGAGCTAAGGAAGCGACGCGAGGAATTATTGAATCTATTCAATGGCTTGATGATATGAATGCTGTTGTAGTGGTTCTGGATGCTTGTGAGAATCCATATTCTCAAGTTAATATAACAATAATTGGAAATTTAATTGCGAGAAAGATACCCGTATTAATAGTTGCCAATAAAATTGACTTAAAGAAAGCAGATGTGAAGAAAGTTGAAGCGGCTTTTCCAGAATATGATGTTGTAGGAATTTCTGCAAAAGAAGGAATTAATATTGAAGAATTTTATGAATCTCTCTTTAAGTTAGCTAAAAAAATTTAAAAATGATTAAAACATAATAAAAAGATGAATTCAAAAAAAATAAGGGGTTTGAGCTTGCAAGTTATACCTTTCTCTGAAATACAAACTCTTTCAATTTCTGAAAGAGTGAAGAAAATATTGAATCTAGTTTTAGGAAACAAGATAGTAATTATTCATGGAAGATTAAGAGCAGAGGAGGAGGCTAGACTGATAGAAGATACAATGGCTATGGTTGATCATATTAAGAATTTTAAGGGCATTGAATTGGCAGTTATTGAGCCTGATTTAAGGAAAGAAAATATTCTGGTTAAAATAAAATACGGAATTGCAAAGAAATTAGTCGGAGATAGTTCTGCTTTAACTGTAATAGGCCCTTCTTCTATTGTTAAAGAAATAAGAAGAGATCCTAAGAAGATTGAGTTGATGCTTGGCTGACTTCAGTAAACGTAACTTCTGGACATCTAAATCTTTATTAATATCTAATGTCTAAGAAATATATGGCATATAAATGCGTTCATTGCTCACAAACTTACAGTGATGGATCTAAGGAAATTCTTGAAGGATGTTCAAATTGCCATAGTAAGTTCTTCTTTTATATTAAAGAAGAAAAACTGAAAGAAATTATGCTAAATAAAGCAGAAGAACCTGATTTAAGCAATTTAGAAAAAAAGCAAATAGAAGAGGACGTGAGAGAAATAGTTGGGCTTAAGAATGATGAAGAAACGCCTGTATTTCTTGACTTTGAAAGTGTAAAAGTAATGAAGCCCGGAAAATATTTAATTGACTTACAAAATCTTTTTTCCAAAGAAAAACCTAAAGTATATCAACTTGAAGATGGAAAATACATTGTTGATTTAACTAGCCATGTTTTAGGTAAAGCAGGGGAGAATAAAAATTGAGGCAGGAAGGACTTTGCGTAGATATTAATTCTTTTTCTTGAACTGCCGAACTCTTTTGAGCAAAGT
>JBBSYK010000042.1:0-3812 GCA_038045285.1 Nanobdellota archaeon
TATCAGTATCTCAGATTAATCTTCGGGTGAAGAAAGATTAAACGCCCTTGCTCCTCTCAAGCCTATTAAACAAATCAGAAGTTATTGGGACAGATTCATATAAGGGAGGAATATCTCTTTTCTTTTTATCATTTGCGTTTCCTGGTTGATACTCATCATCTATTTTCTCTTCTCGCCCATCTCCATTTCCATTGAGCTGCTCTAAAACTATTTCTTCAATATCTTTATTTAATAAATAATTATTTGACAAAGAATGCTCTAACCCTTGTTTTAATTCAGGCAGCTCAATTTTTTTATCTTCCGATTTACTTAAATTATCTTTCTCTTCTTTACCATCCTCATCTTTTTTCATTAAAAGAGAAGGAGCAGGTACTCCGGCTATTTCTTCAACAATTTTCCTTTCTATTTTCTCTTTCAATATTGAAGGAGCATATCCTTTTCCTTCAATATCCTGAACTAGTTTACTTACCTTTTCAGCAGCATCAGCATTTACACTAATGCTGTCAATACCTTCTTTTATTAAAAACCTAACCATCTCTTCCTTGCTTCCTGCTTGTCCACAAATACTAGTCTTAACTTTAAACTTTTTACATCTTCTAACAACATAAGATATTGCACTTAAAACAGCAGGATGCATTTCATTAAATAAATTTTGAACAGAAGTATTATTTCTATCTATTGCCAGCATGTACTGTGTCAAATCATTTGTACCAAAACTTGCAAAATTGATGCCTTCCACGCACAAATCATTAATAATTTGAACTGCAGCAGGAGTTTCAATCATAACTCCGACATCAACTTTATCATCCATGCCTAACTTTACAACCATTTCCTTGGTTGCCTTAAACTCCTCAACACTTATCACTTGAGGCACCATTATGCCAAATCTCTTATGAGGAAATTCTTTAACTAAAGCTAATACAGCTTCAAGTTCAGCCTGCATAATATCTCTGTGTTTTAAGCTAAATCTGACACCATGATCCCCTAGCATTGGATTTTCTTCTTTAACCTGGGGCGACCCCTCAAGATTCCCAAACTCATCACTTCTTAAATCAGAAGTTCTTATCCACATGCCTTCAAAACTCTCTGCAATTTTTTTAAGTCCTTTATAAATCAAAATAGTGTATTCATTAACTCTCTTCTTATCAACAAAGTACTTTGGATGTCTCCCTCCAGCAGCAATAATTCCCTCCAATCGCACAAGTCCAACTTCTTTTGCACCGCTTAATGCTGCTCTTTCAGCAAAATCAGGTATATCAACAATTACTTTAATATTCGTTTTTGTAGGCACAATAGGATTTATTTCAATCTGCTTTTCCTCTCCTTTTCCTTCAAAAACCTTGCCATTAAATCCATCCACAGTAACTATTTGGCCGTCATACAATTTCCTTGTTGCTTCTCCAGTTCCTACAACTGCTGGAATTCCCATTTCTCTCGAGATGATGGCTGCGTGAGATGTCAATCCTCCCTCATCAGTCACAATAGCAGCAGCTCTTTGCATAGAAACAACCATATCAGGATTAGTCATTTCAGTAACCAATACATCTCCTTTTTTCACCTTGTTCAGTTCATCAAGATGTCTGATTACCTTTACAGAGCCAAATGATACTCCTCCAGAAGCCCCTAATCCAGAAAGCAATATCTTTCCCTCAATATCTTTCCTGCCCACAGCAGAATAGATTGTCGTAATCGGTCTAGATTGAACAATATAAATTTCTCTCCTTGTAATAGCAAATTCTATATCCTGGGGTTTTTTATAATGCTCTTCAAGTCTTTTAGCATATTGAGCAAGAATTTTAATTTCATAACTATCAAGAACTTGTTGTCTGCCTTTCTCTTCAATTAATTTAACACTTACTGTTTCTCCTGCAGAATTTCTAACAATTGCTATTTTTTTCTCCCCAATTTGAACATCATTAATCTTAAAATCTCCCAAATTTCCAGAAACAACATAATGATCTGGTTTTATTTTTCCAGAAACAATTCCCTCACCTAAACCAAAAACTGCTTCTATAACAATCTCATCTTTATTACTCATAGGATTTTTTGAAAAAATAACTCCTGATTTTTCAGAATCAATCATCCTCTGAACAACTACAGCCAATTGCGATTTATTATGAGCAAATCCTTTTTTTGTCCTGTAATATACTGCTCTTGCAGTAAACAATGATGCAAAACAATCTTTGACTTTCTCAATTAATTGCTTTCCGCCTTTCACATTCAGAAATGATTCCTGTTGTCCAGCAAAACTGGCATCTGCAAGATCCTCAGTTGTTGCACTTGATCTTACTGCAACAAAAACAGGTTCATGTGACATCTTCAATATATCTGCGGCGCCTCTTCTCGCTTCTTCTATTTTAGGTTTATCAATATCCAAAATTTCATAAGCCTCTAATATCAAATCTTCCATTTCTCTGGGCATCTTCGCACCACTAATCAATTCTCTAATTTCTCTCGCTTTCTCATCTAACTCCTGTGTTTTTTCCACATCTAGATTTCTTAATATTCTATCAATTTTTTCTCCAAGTCTTGAATTTTCTAAGAAATAACTATATGCTTGTGCTGATATAATAAATCCGGGAGGTATCGGAAATTTAGTATTATACATCTCTGCTAAACTAGCTCCTTTCCCTCCAGCTATGGATATATCTTTCTTTCCTATCTCAGAAAACCATTTAACAAATCCAAGATCATTCTTCTCACTTCTATTTTCTTTATTCTTTTCCTCTTTTCCTGCTTCTTTCCCTCTCTCAGCCTCTTTTTCCATGCAAACAAAAAAGAAAAAGAGTTAATAAATATTACTCAACTCACTTCAATCAACAAAACAATTCATTCTTGCACTATAGTTTTAACTTTCCCAAGAAATCGTGAAGCTTTAAGTATTTCAATACCGATTATCTTTTTATTGTTATTTAATTCTATATTTATACCCTGAGTTATCTCTTCAAAACTATCTTTTCTCATAAATAACATCGTGATGGTCAAAATCATCAAAGTTTATCATATCATTTGTTTTATCATATTGAAAAACAAGAACAAAATGCCCAATATGAACCCTTTTAGAATCTTTCATATTATACCTTAAATTTTTGTAATGCTCAACATCATAACATTTTCTAATCTCGTCAATTTTCCTAAGAAGCTGTTCATAGAGAGATTTATTTTTCTTGGATAATTTTCGCATTACCTCTTGAAGATGTTCGCTTGCTTTTGAGTTATGCATTTGCCCCATTTTAACTCGTAGCTTTTCTCAAATCATCAATAGAATCAAACTTAAAATATCTTCCTTTTCTTATTTTCTGGAGTTTTTTCAAATATTCAGGCCTTAACTCAGGCTCAAGGAAACTCTCTTCATAAGTTTGAGTTATAACCGCAATTGCTTCGCTCTTGTTCTTCAAACCGAATTTAGCTTTCACAATATTCAAAACTCTATCTTCTCTTTCTCCTATTTCTATAATGTTTTGTACCATCTTAATTACTCTTTATTATCTTAAGTTATTATCTATAATGATTCATTATATTTAAATCTTTCGGCTCATCGATACTGAAAATAATAATATCCTAAACAATTCTCAGAATTTCCATTTCTTCTTTTAATAATATCTCCCGACACTGCCTCGCCCATTATCCAAATCTTCCTTCCATAAATATTTTCATTTGGTGATTAGTACAAATCTGCACTAAACTGCCCTCCTTACACATATATCAAATAGTAGGTTAAAAACACTTTCGTTTCTATGATTAAAACGAAATTCCATTTCTTTTAAATAAAATGGATAATTCTTTTTGTCAATTCCATGATACTTATGAAA
>JBBSYK010000043.1:0-12143 GCA_038045285.1 Nanobdellota archaeon
AAATTAAAAAAGGTAATGAACACTTTTGTGTTCGTTAAAAACGCAAAAGTTTAGATAATGCCGGAGTTATATAAACTTCAATTAAAGCTGCAAATGCTAAAACTATAACTGCAAGAATGATTAGATTGAGTGAGTCATGTAAAACATCCCAGAACTTTTCTGTGCCTATTTCATGTTTAATAACTGCTACAGATATCATTCCTCCTGCTAATGCGACTATGAAATAGGAGGCTATTTCGGGAACACCATGAATCATATATCGAAAGAAACCTGCAGGCAAGGCGCTTAATTCAGATTTTGTAAATATACCTACGGCTGCAGCTATAACGGTCGCATTCCATGCTAAAATAAAAATTACTCCTGCTCCAAATATTAAAGAAAATATCAAAGTAAAAATGAGAACGTAGATATTGTTTGTAAAAATTAAAAATAAACGGTCTTTGACCGTGATAGAGCCAACTGTTGAAAATGAGGTTTTTTTTACACCATACTGTTCAGCGCAATCTTGGAAATTTGTCGGCCTATTGATAAGGCAATAAGTTTCCACTTGCGCTTTAAAACTCTGTGATGAAGATGAGAGGACAATATACCAAAATGAAAATGCAATTACAAAACCAAGGAATAACCACATAAATGCAAAAAGTGCTTTTTTGTGCTCTTTAAGAATGGCGAAGGTTCCTTCTTCAGAATTTATTTTCTTTTCTTCGAGACGAATTGTGTAATAAATAAAAGGCATAGAAAACATTACCGTGAATGTAACTATAAGAATTCCTGAGTATCGTGATAGCACAGCATCTTTTGAAAAAATCCAATGCACTAATAAAAGAGATAGACTTGCGTAAAAGATACCGACGAAAAAAAGTTCCCATGGATGTCTTTCAGCTTTTCTTGGATTAATTAACATTTCTAACATTTTATCACTTCCTTATTAAACTAATAGTGTTTGGAAAGATGCACTTAAATAGTTTTTTATAGGTAATAAACTAAATAATAATATGAAAAATGACAGGGTATTGTACTTAGCTTATGATCAGGGCTTAGAGCATGGACCAATTGAGTTCAATGATAAGAATGTTAATCCCTCTTTTATTATTGATATTGCTAAGAAGGGAAAATATGATGGTATTATTTTCCAAAAAGGAATTGCTGAGAAATATAATAAAGAGATTAAAAAAA
The DNA here is from genome assembly GCA_038045285.1 of Nanobdellota archaeon. Classification (GTDB taxonomy): domain Archaea; phylum Nanobdellota; class Nanobdellia; order Pacearchaeales; family GW2011-AR1; genus VGKP01. The sequence continues at coordinate 1,177 of JBBSYK010000043.1, forward strand.
GCAAAGTGCCTTTAATTATTAAACTAAATGGTAAAACTAATTTGTTTAAAGGTGAACCAATTGCAAAACAACTTTGTTCAGTTAAAGAAGCCATAGCGCTAGGAGCAAAAGCAGTTGGTTATACTATTTATTTAGGTAGCGCGTATGAAAGTGATATGATGCAAGAATTTGAAAAAATTGAAAGAGAAGCTCATAAAAATAGAATTAAAGTAATTGCATGGATTTATCCTAGAGGAAAAAGTGTAGAAGGAAAAGATTCAGGAGAGCTTATGGCTTATTCTGCCAGAACCGCTCTTGAACTTGGAGCTGAGATGGTGAAATTGAAATATAATGGAAAATTAAAAGATTTAAAATGGGCTGTGAAGTCTGCTGGAAAGACAAAGGTGGTAGTTGCTGGAGGAATTAAAACTTCTGAAAAAGAATTCTTAAAGGATGTGAGGGAAATTATTGATTCTGGAGCAGCCGGATTGGCTGTTGGAAGGAATGTCTGGCAACATCCTAGACCTTTGGAGATTACAAAAAAAATCAGGAAGATAATATCTAAATAAGACTGCTTCTTCCGATATCCAAATTTTTTGTCATAATCTGGATGATCAGTGATATCAAGAATAAATCCATGTAATCCCTTTCAAACCTGTTGCAATTTTTCCACTCTTCTCAAGGTATTCTAATATTAAAATTAAAGTATTATGATTTACCTGTCTTGGCAGTTTTCTTTTTAGTTCTGCAACAGAAAATTATCTAAGGTTTTTAGACACAACCAAAAAATTAGCAAGATATTTATAGACAATAAAATAGAAAAAGAGATGAATGAAAACAGAGATGAGAATGAAAAAAGTAAAGAAAACAATTTTGCCGATAAAGTTATTGACAAAGTCTTCTCATTAGAAAAGAAAAAAATTTATCTTATATTATTAGTTCTTTTTGGTTTAATTTTAAGAATTATTGCTGCTAGAAATATAACTGTATCTGCTGATGACATGCACTTTACTATTCATGCTATTGATTTTCTTAAATCTGGTAAATTAGTTACATATGATCAATCAGCATCATTGTGGTTTTATGCAACAGATGTTTTTTATGGAATTTTTGGAATTAACCAAATTGGATCGAGAATGGCTGCTATTCTTTTTGGAACAATGTCAATTATAATTATGTTTTATATTACTAAGGAGTTTTTTGGTGAGAAAAGCGGTTTGATTGCAGCTTTTCTATTAGCAATATCTCCATTTCACATTAAAAATACTATTGCTGAAATGGATGTTATGGCTATGTTTTTCGTACTTTTCGCAATACTGGTGTTTGTTAAAGGATTGAAGACAGAGAAGAATAAATATATGGCTTTTGCAGGAATATTAATTGGACTGGGAATATTGACAAAAGTCTATACTCTATTATTTATTCCTGTTGCGTTGGCATATTCTTTATATGACAACAAGAAAAAAAATGGAAAATATCTTGATAAAAGGATAAAAAGAAAACTGATTATATTTTTAGCAATTGCATTTATTTTTGCAATTCCTTCATTAACTCATAACTATCTCCTATATAAAGATAAAGGATTTATGGATCTTATTTATACAAACGCTCTTGGAATTGGGAAAGAAACTGCTACTCCTTATTATTCTTGGGATACGGGTTTTGGCGATAAAGCTGATTTTAGAGGCTTCTTTTTAGGAAAATCAAAACATAATGGATATGGACCAACACCTACATCTTTAGTTGCTTTAGGAGCTGTTTATTATGCGGATCCAGTTGTATTTATTTTGGGAGTAATTGGGCTTATTATATGTTATTTTAGAAATAAGAAATATTTTGTTTATATTCTGCTAGTATTTATGTTTATCTTCTTTTATATGGCCTCTAGAATTTTAATGTCAAAACATTACATCTTTTTACTTGTTACTCTTTTACCTGCCGCAGCCTTTGTTTTATCAGAAATAGATGATAAAATAAAGAAATTTCTCAAAAAATTCAGACTTAGATATTTAATTATTGCTTTATTAATATTCACATTAATCTTTTTAGGACTAGCAGCAAGAAGCACTCTATCCCATTTTTATACTCAAAGTGAAATTGGACAGGTAATTGCTTATAAAGATAATATTCCTGAACAAAGCCTTGTAATTGCTGATTCCAGGATATACAGGGGTGCTATTCATTGGATGTTTTACGGAAGAAATTATATAGAGTCTTCTTATCTGCCTCAATTGCTAACGGCATCAGAAAAATCTCCTGGACAGAAGGTAATATTTGATGTTTATTTTTTAGAATGCGTACTTGATGACTGTGGCTGGGGAACAGTAAAAGACCAGCCGGAATTTAACCAGAGTTCAGAGCAAATTGTTAATTTCTTTAAGAACAGTTCGCAAATAGAGAAAGAATTTTACAGTGCTTTTGGCCAGAAAAAATATCTGCCGTTTTATTCTGAAAAAGAAACTCATTTTTTCACACTTTACAAAACAAGAATGAACCTCGATCCTGGAATATTTGCGGCTCTCAAGCAAACTAAAGTGTGGTTTTTATATCCTATTGGTTATGATGAAAGCATTGCACCAATATTTGATAAATATGAGACGCACACTTCATTTGGCAATTTATTGGATAAGCTGGCACATTTGATTGTTTATATTTCTATAATTTTAGCTTTCATAGTATTATTAAGAGCAGTTTATTTAATATTTGAAGAATAAAAATGAAAAAGATATCTATAGTAATTCCAGTTTATAATGAAGAAAAAACAATTGTAAAGATATTGGAAATTATCTGGAGGCTAGATCTTGATTTAAATAAAGAAATAATTATTGTTAATGATGGAAGCAGAGATAAATCAAAAGAAATTATTCAAAATTACTTAAGAAAAAAGAAAAAAATAAAAGGTACTGATATTGTATTCATATCGAAGGAGAATGGGGGGAAGGGATCTGCTATTAGAGAAGGAATAAACAGAGCTTCTGGAGATTTGTTAATAATGCAAGATGCAGACAGCGAATATAATCCTCAAGAAATCAAGAAATTGATTGAAGAAATAAATAAGGGTGAATATGATGCAATTTATGGCTCAAGAATACTTAAAGATAATCCTTACCAATATTTTACATATTATTTAGGAAATAGATTTTTAAGTTTTTTGACTTCTGTTCTTTATGGTGCAAAAATTACTGATATGGAAACTTGTTATAAACTTTTGCCTGCTAAAATAGCAAAAGAAATTGAATTAAAGGCGAAAGGATTTGATATGGAGCCGGAAATTACTGCGAAAATTCTTAAAAGAGGCTATAAGATAAAGGAAATTCCTATTTCGTACAATCCAAGAACTAAAGAAGAAGGGAAAAAAATAAACTGGGAGGATGGGTTGAAAGCTGTTTGGGTTTTGTTGTATTGGAGATTTAAGAGATTTTGACATTTCGGATTAATTTATACATTTTACTGGTATAAATTATACATTTCTGACAGAGTTCATTAAGGTTTTCAACACTCTATCTCTAAATATTTTCTTATTTTTCTTTTTCACAACCTTCTGAGCAGCCCGTCTTTCACGCCTTGGTGCTTGATAACTGAAGAGGCTTCTTCGCATACGAGATTTAAAGATAGGTCATAGCTTCTTCAGGTCTAATAATCTTTATTCCGCTATATTCTTTCAGATTAAGAAGATGTTTATCATAAGAAAGAATATACTCTGCTTCTGATTCAATAGCACATTCTATAATTTTGTTGTCATCGGTATCTTCCTTAACAACATCAACTTTCTTGGTAGGAGTTACTAAAGTTAGGAACTGAAGAACTTTTTCAAGTATCTCTCTAATTTCTTGGTCATTGTATTTAAAATCTCTCTTCAATATTTCCGTAAATTCTTCTAAAATTTCTTTGGTTGCAAAAATGTCATGATTCTCCCTAATAAGTTTCTCTAATAATTTATTTGCTATACTATAGTTCCATTGTGTAGCAGACACAAGAAAATTTGTATCCAATGTAAATCTCATTTTATCTTTCTTTTTTCTTCTCTTAACTTGTGGACTAAATCTGGAATATCTCTTTCCTTTATCCCCCATTTTTCAGCCTTCTTCGCCCCTTCTTTAGCTATTATTTGAAGTTCGTTTATCAAATCTTCTTTTGAAGGCGTTGTAACTTTCTTTAAAACAATACTGTCTCTTCCACTAACTACTGCAAAGATAGTTCCTTCTGAAGCATTTATTTCCGCCCTTATATCTTTAGGTATTACTATTTGTCCCTTTGAAGACATTTTTATCATTTCAACGGTCATTTTGTTTTTTCTCCTATTTCCTACTTTCTTATAATAAGAATAACTTATTTATAAACTTTTCGGTTATCCGAATGCGTTGCATTATTGATGCAATATAGTTGGCTTTGCTTTTTCATTCAAAAATAAAAATCCCCCACCGCAATATATATATATATATATATCCAAATTCGTTATTTTAAGAAGATTTAGAGCTGGTTTTGACTTCGCGCTAAAGCTTAAAATTGAAAATGAAAAATATGAAAGGGGGTGATAAAAATGGATAATAAAACATTAGTGGCTGTGATTGTGACTGCGCTTATTGTCGCTGTCCTAACTTCTCTGATAACTGTGAAACTGACTGGGAATGCTATTTTTGGGATAAAGACAACTACTCAGGGATTTGATCCACTAAGAGATTATTATACAAAAACACAGGTAGATGCTCTACTAAAAAGCTTACACGCTAATCCTGAGGGTGTAAATCTAAAATCTCTAAAAATTGAAGATAATTTTAAAGATTTTTTTTCAAAAGCAAGATATGGGTCAGAATCTTTAGATTTTAGCCATAAACTTACTAGAGAAGGTAGTACCAAGTATGGTGCACAGGTTACGTTAAATTTAGATAGACTACAAAATTATCAATGGAATCTTTGGGGAGGGGGTGGAACCCAATTCAGATTAATGTGGGATGAGTTATTTCTGGGTAGGTCTAGTACTGTTGTTAATGACTTTATAGGCCCATATGATAAAATCGCTAAACTAAGTCCAGATGGATTATCTTTCACCTGGAACGAAGATGGAAAGACTTATTCTTCCACATGTAAACCAGACAAAAATGGTGTATTTAAATGTGGTATTAGCACAGCTGGAACAACAAATTCGCCACCATCAGTATCAATTCTTAGTCCTAAAAACGGAGAAATAATTAAATGTATTGGGAAGAGCACTTGTTTAGTAAATATCACTACAACTGCACAAGACAATAGTGGAATAAGATTTCTTGACTTCGATGTAGATGGTAAATATAATAAAAGAGGTGTTATGGGTGATTCTTTTATTATAATTCCTAATTTTGACTGTAATACGAAGTCAGGTATACATATTGTCAAAGCCAAAGTTGTTGCTAATGACGATGAAGTTGCAGAATCGGCACAAATTACGTTTACTGTAACTGGTTGTCCGGCTTAAAGAATCTTTATTATTTTTCTTTTTTTTATTTTTCAATTAAATAGAGTGAATAGAGGAGCATGAGAGAATTTGAAATCAGAATAGAGATTGCGAACTCTGAAAGAGATGAATGGAATAAGGATAATAGAATAACCTGAAATATTGGAAATGCTAAGAGATAATAAGCTCTTCTGTTTATTTTATCTATTGAGAGTTTGTAAAGAACGATGATATTTGTGATAGAAAGGAAAGAGTAGGAAAGCCCTGTTATGAATAAAATATTTGAGGCTGCGAGATATTGATCTGAACCTAGAGAGATAAGATAGATTATTTCTTGAGGAAAGAAAAGATAAACAATAAGAGCAAGAAAGGCTATTAAAGAAACCAATAAGAGAGATTTCTTAAATAGATCTGAAGTTTGCTTACCCCTTACAAAATCTTCAGAGGAAATGGGAAAGAGAGCTTTTCCGATTGCAGCACTTACAAAGAAAATAACTTTCCCAATTAAAGAAACAAAGGCGAACTCTCCTGCGTTTTGAGGGAGAAAGAACCTTCTTGCTAAAATTATGTCTAAGCTATACATTAGAACTATTGAAGTTATTGCAATGATTACTGGAATGTTTGTATGATATATTCGGCCAAACTTTTCTTCTTCCTTTTTTTCCTTAATAACATCCTTAATGACAAAAAAACTTAAAATAAATGAAATTATCCAGCCAACTACTACGGCAAAAATAGCACCATAGACTTTTAGACCTAAAGCAACAAAGAAAATTGCAAAAACTGCTTTAATTAAGGACTCTAGAGTTAAATTTAATCCCAGAGACATGAATTTTTTTTGCCCTTGCATTATTCCCCGCGTTATAGGAAATGTAAAAACATAAAAAATAAAAAGAGATGTTAGAAGCATTAGAAGGAATGGTATTCTAAGGAAATTAGATAAAAACCAGGAAGCTGGAATAAGGATTAAGAAAATGAAGAAAGAAAAAAGCAATCCCTGATTCATGCTTCTAAATAATAGATATTTAATTTTTCCTTTTTTATTGAAAGCAGTAAATTTACTCGTATATTTTGATATTACTGTCTGGATTGCCTCATTAGGTATTGCAAAAACATAAATTATGGACATTAATGCAGCTAAAATACTATAATCTGCTGGACCGAGCATTCGTGCCATTGAAATTTGAAAAACGTAATTAAAAATATTATACAAAATAAGCATCATAAAAAGAATAAAACTTCCCCTTATAAGCGCATCTTTTCTTAATTCATTAATTTTATTGATCATTTTAATAATTAAATGAATATGCCCTCTTTAAATATGATAAATGCCAAGATGATAATAATTATTTGAAATAAATTAATTAGATTAACAACATCTTTTTCATAAACTTTTTGTTTAAATTTTTTCAGGATAAATATGGATAAGTGCTCTAAACCGTATATTTTCCCATATTGTAAGCTAAGAGAACCATCATTTTGCAGCTGCGCAAAAGATTCCATCTTTAATTTTCCCCTCAGTTTAAGAAATACTTCTATTATATTAGGAATAAAAATAAAAACGGCAAATCTTTCTAGATTGCCCAAAATTGCAGCTGCTGCAATTAAAGCTCCAATAGAATAAGTCATAGTATCTCCTGGAAAAACTCGAGCAGGATAGCTATTGAATAGCAGAAAAGCCATCAATGAAAATATCATGCATAACAAAATTAAAGATAACCAAGTTGAACCTGTAAAAAATGATGCAAGTGCAAGAGCACCAAGAAGAAGTATTCCTTGTCTAGCTTCCAAACCGTTATACCCTGCTAAGAAATTAAATGTTGTTGATGCACCTATAATACCTAAAGGTATAATTATAAGTGAGTAAAGAATTCCTAAATTTAGTCCATTAAATAATGGTATGGATACTATTGATTCACCTGCGTTAATTACCATTAAAGGAATTGCTGCAAAGAAAACTAAAAATAAGCGAACTCTTTTTCCTAATCCTATTTTCCATCCGAGAACGTCATCAATCATCCCTATAAAAGCAGTAATTGTTATTAATGTTAGAAGAGCGAAAATTTCTACAACATTAATGTAAGAATGATAATAAAATGTTTTTATCGCTACATAAAGCAAAGCACCTAGAATAAAACCGGCAATGACTATTACTCCTCCTGCTTCGGCAACTTTCTCTCCTGAAAGTTTATTCATATCTTTTCCAACTAGCCCTGCATTCTTTGCACGAGAGATCCATGAAGGAAGGAAAAACAAGGTTACCAAAAAACTTGCAATTAAAGGCAGTGATAATATATAATTAATCATTTTGATAGATTTTCATGTTTTTTTTAAAGATTCTGGATAGTCTGTGCTTAGATATGAATAATTGAGAGTCATGTTTGAAGGATATTTAATTTCCCAGATCCTTATTGGTCCTCTGACCCCTCCAAAAAATACAATGTCTCCTAAATTTTTATCCATGCTTCTTAACTGTTTTACTACAATATCATCTTCAGTGTGAACAAGCTTGAAGTATGTGTCATTTTGTTTATAAAGATATAGCCGAGCTAGTTGAGATTTAACTGTCCTATTGCTTAGATATAAAACTGCACCCAAATGATCAACATTGAATCCCTGTCCTGATTGATCAATCTTAGGCATGAAGAAGATACCTGCTTCAACCCCAGACTTATAATCTTTAAATTGATTGTTTGCGAACAAATAACGCAACGGCAATTGATAAAGATTATTTTGATAGATATATGCTCCTTGCGGCTGGTTGACTATTGAACCATTACTATTTTGCTCTACAAGGACTGCTGCAAGACCTGCTTTTCCTCCAGGAAGTCTTGTTATTGATCCGTTTACATTGTAAGTAATATCTTCATCTAATGGAATTCCGCCGCCGCCAAGATCGTAACGGTAGATTATTCCGTTTTTTGATTCACCTACTGGCTGAGAATTTCTTGTGAGAGAATTTATCCAACTTGAACGATCATACTTTTCATCTGATCCTATACTTGAAAAGGCAGGGTATTTGCCTATGTCTGACGAATCTATTAAGAAATGAGTTGTGTTATGAGCAAATAGAAATTCCGCTGCTTTTCGTGAATCCGGACCTGTTAATGCATAACGCCCCATCAGGTGGTTCCAATATGCAATTGCGTTTCCTCCATCTAGAACTGTGGCTCTTTCTCCGATAGATTGAACCCAATACCCATAGTCCCACCAATGACCAAAAACAGCATTTTGAGGAGTTTGTTCTCTAACCCAAGACATGGCATATTGCCATTGTTGGGTATAAACAGTAGGAACATATGATTCAGCTGTTGCCTTGCTCCCCATAAAAAATTGAAATCCTGAAAAGATTAAAGCTATTATAATTATTGCTGAAAAGATTAAAGCAAAAGATCTCCTTTCTTTTCTTAAAGAGAAAGATTCAAAGGCAATTGCAACTGCAAAATAGGAAGCTATAATTGAAACGGGCGGGACAAGAACCATAATTAATCTAACTGCTCCTCTTGCTGAAACAATACTTAGGAAAAATAAAACAAAAAGTATTAAGAATCCAAAATCTGCTTTTCTATAATGTTCTTGGTTAGCGATGTTTATTAAAGTGAGGATGAAAAATGGAATTGAAGCCAGAATTGTGATAATTAAAAATATAAAACTTTCCCGAAACATTAAAATCCAAATTGCAAAAGCAATAAAACAAACAAGTGCTGAAGAGTTGTAATAATTTTTTACAGTTATGCTAGAATTTAATGATGAATTTTCAGAATTGTTTTTCTTTCCCATCATATAAATAAAAAGAAAGAAACTTGCAAGATAAAAAAAGATGCTAATTGAATTAACTCCATTTAAAAAATGATCCGGCTTGAACCTGCTGAATACAACTCCTGAAAGAAATATAGCATATGAAGCAGTTAAAAATATTTTTTCTTTTTTAGTTAAATCCTCAAAAATATGATAAAAAAGAAATATTGAGCCGATGAAAAATAACCAAAAGAAGAGCGGAATGGAGGAAAGAGACTGAACTACCTTATCTGGGAATTTTATTATATTAAATGAAAGAGTTTGTACAAGGGAATATAGCGGCGGGCCAAAACTACCAGCCCACTCTGAATAATAGGGCTGTCTATTTTCAGCGACTGTGACACCTAAACGGTCTACAGTAGGAGTAACAAGATTCTTTAAAATATCATGAGCTTCTCTGTTAATGTATTGAGGTTGAATTAAGGAGAAAATTATGATAAAAGCCAATAGTAAGATAATTGGGATTATTGTTCTTGGAACTTTTGATAAAAGACCAGATTCTGTGTATTTTTTAAAGGCAGTTTTACTAATTATGACATCAATAAGCATTATGAAGAAAACTGCTGTTGCGAGTCCTGTTGTAGTAGAAGTAAAGAGATTTATTAAACTGTAACGCTCTGTTGAAAAAGAAATTATTAAGAAAGAAAGGAGCCACCATATTGAATAATTGATGAAATTATCTTTTTTTACTTGCCCAACAATAAAAGCAATGCCCACAGCAACTGCAATTGTAATGTAAACATAAATAAAACCTCCCCAAACGAGAGCCATAAGGGCGGTTGAAATTGCTGCAAGAGCAGAATGTGAATATCCTGCATATTTTTTATGAGATTTCCATGCAGACAAGAAGAAATAAAAGGCAAAGAACATAAACAAGAAACCTACTGATTCTTTTTCTGGAATTCCTGCAATTGTTCTTGGAAGCAAGGATGGTATTGAGATTAAAAAGAATGAGGATATTAAAGCAATTAAGTCTGATTTTAACTCGCCTAGACGGTCTATAAATATTTTTCTTGATAACAAGAAGAAAGCTATTACTGTTAGGCCAAACATATATGCTGGGAAATAAACTGCAGATTGGTCTACTGATGTACTTCCAAATAATAAAGCAATTTTATGAAAATATGCCATCATGTAAGGCAATAATAAAAGCTCTTCCTTTGTTTTAAAACCTTGAGGGACATAACGCATTGGATCGATGTCTGTGAGAGAACCAGTGGCAATTATTTCCTTTGCCCAACGCAAGAATAAGAATGGATCAAGATCTGGGCCCAGCGTCCAAGATCCTGTAGTTACATCTTTCAAACCGTCGATATTTACAGTTCTGAGCCAGATTGCAAACCAAACCAAAGCTATAAGAAAAATAAAGACAAGCCAAGATTTTTTCAACTTGACAAATTGAATAACCTTAGCTTTCCTCTCTTCAATAAGTTTTTCTTCTGTTTTTATCTGCTCTTTAGTTATATTATCAGTCATATGGGAAAGCATTGAAAAACAGCTATATAAAGTTTATTGAGGTTTTTGTATTTGTACTGATTTTTATTCGAGAAATGAGAAAAATTTTTCTTTAGAAGAAATATGTATGTGACATCCTCCGTCCCCTAAATGTTTTTTGCTTCGCAAAAAATCCGCCTACGGCGGAGGACGGCGTCCTTATGATGAATGGTGTAGCTTTTGATTTTTCACGTAGGTAATAGCTTTTTCAAAGTGAAGAACCCCATAGCAAGCTATGGGGCATCAGATGAAATTAATTAGCTTC
>JBBSYK010000044.1:0-1438 GCA_038045285.1 Nanobdellota archaeon
CTGTTTATCGAATATAAACTTAAATGATAGACGGAGCTAACTTGTAAAGTTCAGATTTGCAAGGTAAGCAGGCATATTTCTATTTGATAAACAAACCAACTTACTCAATACTTAAATATCTTACTTATCTGGTTCTAATTATGTCTCAATTAATGCAGATCAAAAAAGAAATAAAAAAAGCCGCAAATCCAGAAAAAGCCTTGCTTCTTCAGCGCTTTTTTAAAACAGGAAAAGGCGAATATGGAGAAGGAGATATTTTTTTAGGTATTACAGTTCCAGAGTCAAGAAAAATAGCCACAAAATTTAAAGACCTTTCGTTGCAAGATGTTGAATCTCTCTTGCAATCACAGATTCATGAAGAAAGACTCATCGCCTTATTATTTTTAGTTCATAATTATAGTTTAGCTAAAAAAGAAAGAGACGAAAAAAAGAAAGAAGAAATATATAATTTTTATTTAAAATCAACAAAATATATTAATAACTGGGATTTAGTAGATCTATCTTCTCATCAAATCATCGGAGACTACTTGATAGAAAAAGATAAATCTATATTATATGATTTAGCAAAATCGAAAAATCTTTGGGAAAGGAGAATAGCAGTTATCTCAACATTTTATTTTATAAAGAATAATAAATTTGATGACTCTCTAAATATAGCCCTTTTATTGCTGAAAGATAAACATGATTTAATACAAAAAGCTGTTGGATGGATGCTACGTGAAGTGTGGAAGAAAGATTCTGATGTCTTAGAGAATTTTTTGAGGAAAAATTATAAAAATATGCCTAGGACAATGTTACGTTATGCAATTGAACACTTTCCTGAAAGCAAAAGGAAAGCGTATTTGAAGGGAGGGATGTAATTGCCAAGCAAAAAAAGAAATTTCACTACTTAAAATAAATTAATTTTAAACAGAAGATTTAAGTAACCTAACAAATTGTTGTGTTTATGGCAATTGATAGTTTGACATTAGACCAATATGAACACGGTGTACAAAAATTTATTAAAGAAATAAGCCAACATGTTTTATTGGATGATGTTCTTCTTAGATCAAGAGTGATAGAATTTCGTGAAGGATTAGGCACAGGATATTTACATGGAATGATTATTGTGGGCAAGACAGCATATTATATAAACATTAACGAAAAAGAGCTCTTATTAAGTAGGAATCTTGGAGGAGATACGATAAGTTTCGCTGGGGAAAAAGTTAGAGATTTTTACCATGGACTAGAATCAAGAGAAATGATAATTAATCCTAGTGAATGAGAATGTCCTATTTTTCAACCAAATGTTTAATTCTTGCCAAGAGTGAAATTTAAATAAACGCTAATTTTCTCACTTTTATGAATATTGACATTAAAAAAATAAAATCCGGAAAGTCAACGGAAGAATTGCTAAAATTCTCTATCATTAATATAGACAAACCTTCCGGACCTACTT
>JBBSYK010000045.1:0-24395 GCA_038045285.1 Nanobdellota archaeon
AACTTATAGCTTTATCCCCGCAGCAAGCTGCGGCGGTATTACGGAGAATAAAGAATAATTTAAATAAACCCTTTTCTTATAAGATAAATGGAATTGAAATTAAAGCCTTCTATGAAGAGAAAGAACAGGTATCTGCTGCTGGATGCAGAAAGCAAGGAATGTGTTGAAAAGGCGATATTGGAGTATGTTGGAATTTTAGGGTGGGCTAAAGCAGCACCTTTTTTTGTTAAAGAAAAAGGAAGAAAAATTATTTTGGCTGTTGATCGTGCATCAATAAATGAAGTGAGGGGTGCATTTGAACTTTCTAATCAGAAAATTAAGGTTTTAAAAGTTTCTGGAACTTTGAAAGGTCTTGGCGTTAAGAGAAGTTCAGCTTAATAAATAAAAAGAAAAGCTTTAATTATCTAGTTTTCTTATGAGCAAGATGAAAAAAAGAGCGGCAAATAAAGGGCAAATGCAACTGTCTTTTGGCATGATTTTCTCGATAGTGATAATTGTTGCAACTTTAGCCATTGCTGGCTATGTAATAATCAAATTTTTAAACTTGCAGAGCAATATATCCTGCAAGCTTTTTTACAGTGATCTTCAAAATAAGGTTAATAAAGCATGGTATGAAGATTTTACATCTTCGACTTATACTAAGGAAGTTCCGAGAGGCATTAGCAATGTATGTTTTGGCAATTTTACTCAAAAAATATCTGAAAAAGACAAGGAAATTATTGATGAGATAGAATTTTATGCAGAAAGAGAGAGTAATTTATTTTTTTATCCTTTGAGTGTATGTAAACAAAATGAATTTGCTTTTCAAATCATACATTCATATACTAATAGCTTCTTTTGTATTTCTGCAAAGGAAGGAAAGGTTAGTTTTAAGTTAAATAAAGGTATTAGCGATCCTTTAGTTAGATTAAGTGAGTAAATTTTATAAGGTTATAAAAATGAGAAATAAAAAGGGATTTGAATTCAGCTTTAATTGGATATTTGCACTAATTGTGGGAGCAGTAATAATCTTTCTTGCTATTTATGGAGCAACGCAACTAATTAAGCAAGAAAGAAGAACAAGTGATAGTGAAGCAGGAAAACAGTTAGGGATTATTTTAAATCCGTTAGAAACTGGAATAGAAAGTGGAAAGATAAGCAAGATATCCTTTCCTCTGGAGACCAAGGTGTTCAATAGGTGTTTAAACGAAGGATTTAGTTTAGGAGAGAAGGCATTTGGAATACAAGAAATAAGCGTCGCTACTAAATCAGGAGTTGGAGTTGAATGGGAAAGCCCTGGAGTTGCAAGTAATTTTTACAATAAATATATATTTTCCAGCGATTTTATTGAGGGGAAAGAAATGGTGGTTTTTTCAAAACCATTGCTAATGCCTTTTAAAGTTGCTGATGTCATTTATCTCATTTCTAAAGAAGAAATGTATTGTTTTGTTAATTCACCTAGTGATATAGAAAATGAATTAAGGAAATTACGTCCTGAAAATATTAATATAAGCACTGATTTGAAAGGGTGCAAGAAAGGCAGCATCAGGGTTTGTTTTGACAGCTCTTTATGCGAGATTAATGTAAATTTGGAGGCAAAAAGTGTGAAAAAATACGGAAAGAGAATTTATTATGAAGACGATAAAGAAAACGCACTTCTATATGGGGCAATTTTTGCTGATATGGATATTTATGAGTGTCAAATTATAAGACTCATGAAAAGAACCTCTGAATTAGCTTCACTATATGGAGCAAAGAGTATAAGTCTTGGATCTAGGGGTTGCAATTCTAACCTTGAACAAGATTTGGCTTATTATAGTAATGTTACTGGAACTTTGAATAGATCAAATGAGTTAAGTAATATTAAGATGCTATCTGATGAGATATGGAGGAAAAACGATGCTTTATCATGTAAAATCTTTTAATAAGAATGGCCAGCTTAAAATTCAAGAAATGGCATTTGTGCTAGTTGCAATCCTGGTTTTTTTTGCAATTGTAGCGTTATTTTATATTTCTGTTAGAGTACAGAATTTAAAAGGATCTGTTGAAGCACAAAGAGATGATGAAGCTAAAACAATGGTTAGAAAATTGGCGGAAAGTCCGGAATTTTCCCTTAGTGTAGAAAATTGCATTAATTGTGTAGATTTTGATAAAGTGTTAATGTTAAAAGAAAAGGCGGAATATCAGAGCTTTTATCCCCTTGACTATTTGGCGATTAAAGTAATAGGGGCATTGAAAGAAGGAGAGTGTACAAGATCAAACTATCCAGAATGTGAAAGTTTGACATTGATAAAGAAAAAAGAAGATTTTGGAACTCCTATTGGTGCTTTTGCTGCTCTTTGCAGACAGGAATTTTTTGGGCAAGATAGATATATCAAGTGTGAGCTTGGAAAAATCTATGCTTCGGGAGAGAATATAAAATGATAGTGAGAAAAGCAACAACGAGAGATGCAAACTCTTTAGATGAGTTAGATAGGTCTGCCTGGGAAGAAATAAAAAATTGGTCGCTTCAGACTAAACAAAACTTTAAAAGGTCTTTAAAAAATCAAAAATTCTATTTTCTTATTGCTTCTGAAGATAAAAAAGATGTTGGATATTTAGAATCAGAATATGATAAAGAGAAAGATGCTGTTTGGCTGAAGAATATTTATGTTCTGAAAAAGTTTAGAAAGAAGAATATTGCAAGATATTTGATAAAAAAATGCTGCGATTATTGGAAGAAAAAGATAGATCTTATTCTCTTATTGACTGCGGATAGAAATCTCGAAATATTTGAGAGACTGGGATTTAATAAAACAATGAATTATATGGTTAGAATAATAAAATGATTTGGTTCAATATGTATAAATTAGAGAGAAAGGCGCAAGAGGAAATTGTTGGATTTGTAGCAATAGTGCTAGTTGTAAGCTTCATTTTTTTGATATTTTTAGGAATAAGCTTAAGAAGTGGAAATGAACTTAAAAAGGAAAGTAAAGATGTTTCAATGTTCTTGGAAAGCGCTATGGAATATACAACAGAGTGCGCTGATGGATATGAGCCGAATTATCTTAGATTAAGGGAAGCAATAAAAGAGTGTTATGGGGGGAAGAAATGCGCAAATGAAGGAAAAGATAGTTGTGAGACTGCAAATGAAACTTTAAAAAAGCTAATAGATTTAAGCTGGCAGATTGGAGAGGAGGCTGCCATTAAAGGATATATTTTTGAATCTGAATACAGCAATAATTCCAGCACTGTAAATGAAAATACTGAAAAAATAATAGTGCTTAAACAAGGAAATTGTTCATCTGGAAATTTAATTGGGGCTGAAAATTTCTTTTCTGTTTTTCCTGGAAAAATAAGTTATTCTTTGAGTTTGTGTTATTGATATTATTGATAGTTGTGGAAAGATTAAAATACTACTATTATTACTTTGTATGAAAGGTGTAAAATGGATACAAAAACAATTAAAATAAGTGAAGAAACATATCGATGGCTTATTCAATTATCTGGAGAAATGCAAAAAGATTTGGGCAGACCTGTTTCTATAGATAGAGCATTAAGAAAACTACGCAGCGGAAAGGTGAGCGACCTTGCTGGAAGTTGGGAAATGTCCGATGAAGAAGTTCATAAAATGTTTAAAAAACTCTCCGAAGGATAGAGGGAATGAGAGATATCAGTTAGGCGTGTATAGGAAAACGAAAGATTTAAATATATAAACAGATTCTAGTATATATACAAAATTTAGTTAATAGAAAATGACCACTTTCACTGTATCGATATCTGAAGAATTAAAGAAAAAGATAGATGAACATCCAGAGGTAAACTGGGCAGAATATCTTAAAAAGAGATTTGAAAATAGAATTAAAGAATTGAGAAAATTTGAAGAGTTAAAGAGCAATGGGGGATTATAATGGCATCTATAACATTATCTGTATCTGATGAATTTAAAAGTGAATTGAAGCGATTTTTATGGGTTAATTGGAGTGAAATTGCTAGAGAAGAAACTATGAAAAAAGTGATATTTGAAAATTATATTAAAACTGGAACTTTGACTGATGAAGAGTGGGCTTTTTGCGAGAAAATTGATTGGCATCCTGTTGATGAATTGCCTTTGAAAGAAGAATTTATCAAGAAGATTGAAGATATCAAGAAAGAGAAGCCAATTAGGGTAAGATCTGTATCTGAAATATTTAGAAACCTTGAATAAGAGGCAAAATGTATAACATTGAAATAAAGCCATCGTGTCAACAGGCAATTGAGAAGCTATGCAAAAAGAATCCTGTTTTGAGAAAAGCGATTGAAAATAAGATGAATAAAATTATTGAAAATCCTCAACACTTTAAGCCTCTAAAATTTGAACTAGCAGGAGAAAAGAGAGTTCATATAATGAAAAGCTTTGTTTTGAAATTTGAAGTTGATGAAAATACAAAGATAGTTTCGTTTATTTTTTTTGGACATCATGATGAAGCTTATAAGAGATAAATAAAATTTGATATGGTGTTAGAAAAACAATATATATGTTATTTTCAAACATATATTTACTTACCAATAAAAAATCACTACTTAAATTTTGATTTTGATATTTATAGAATCAACGATAATTACAGGTTTTAAACGTTCTCTCTTGCCTGTTTTTTCTGAAATAAGATCGATAAAACCGAAACGTTCTAAAAGAGTTATATCTGAACTGACGGCTTTAAAATCTCTTTTGAGAATTTTTGCCAAGGCATAAATTGAAGAGGGTTTTTTTGTCTTTATAATGTGCAATAAGCGCGCTTTTTCATTGCTAAGGACTTTTCTTAGAGAAGAGAGGCCTTCAAAGTCATATGCTTGACTCTCAGAAGAAAATTTTTTAAAGAATGTGGTAAATGCGCCGCCTTCTTCTACAATTGTTATCTCTCTTGTCTTTGTTTTTTCAGCCATTTTATATATGTTTCTTTAAAACCCATATATAATTATTATATTATCTATTTATATGTTTCGGTTTTCTATATGTGTTTGAGTATAACATATATATCTATTAAGTTGATGTTCTGGAAAAATTTGATATGGGAAATTAAGTGTCTTCACTCTTAGTAATAACACAAGATTTATAAAGGTTTAAATTGTTTACCTCTGTAATTTCCTTAGATACTGCAAAAATAGGGCAAAGGTTTTTAAAGCATCATTGACCTTTACTATTGCTCTATTTATAGAGCGACTGGCCAAGACATGGCCTCATTCCATTAGGAATGAGAAACTTGTGTCAGAGCTAATGAAATGATACATGCTCGACACGATACGGCGGGTTGTTAATTAAAAGACAACTTCCTCTAAGAGGTGTCCTGCGGGACTGCCAAGTTGATAAAATGAAAGGAGGTTTAAAAAAAGTGAAATTTAATTTTAGGAAGATTGCTTCGGTTTTGACGAGTACAGTAATGCTTAGCTCGACGCTTGCATTAGCTGCTGCAGCCAATTTCCCAGCTCCATACGTAAAAGGTGGAATGGCAGATGTTGCAGTAGTATATGGAACCACAGCAGCAAACTCTGACTTAGTAGCAGTGGGTGATATTACTTCTTATTTGCAGGCACAACTTGCAAAACAAACTGCACCTAGTTCAGGAGGAAGCTCAAGTGGAGCAACAGCAAGCGGAGGAGATTCTGTAAATTTGGCTTCTTCAAGTCAGAAATTGTATGTAAATAGTAGTTTAAGTGCTGCTAAAACATCAATTACTTCACAAGAAATGCCAAATTTACTTGCTGATGGCACTGCCACAGATCAAGCAGGAACACAATATAAGTACACGCAGAAAATAACTCCTGGAGGCAGACAAGTTTTATTCACTAAGAGTGGAGAAAGTATTGATCCAATACCTGTAATTGATACGGGAAGTGCATCAAGTAATCCATTATATACATACACTTTGACTTTGGTAAAGGCTTTAAATATTACCGATTCAACGAATGTTATTGGAACTTCAACTCTTAAAGTTTTGGGAAAAGAATTTGTCATTGGAGCTAATTCCGATGGTGGGAATTTGTATTTGTATGGAAGCGGAGTTTCTGAGAGTGTTGATGAAGGAGAGACTAAGACTGTAACTGTTAGCGGAACAGAGCATACTATATCTTTGAAAGGATCAACTAGTACTACTGCTGCGACGATTGTCGTTGATGGTGTACAGAAATCTGTAAATAAAGGGAGCAGTTATAAGTTCCCTGGGGAATTTGAAGTTTACATAAAAGATATATATCATGCAACAAAAACTGGAACATTATCTAGCACGACTTTGTTATTGGGTTCAAAGAGTTTACACATTGTAAACAACTCACAAATTAGGGTGGGTGCTGATGATACTACAATCCAAAACACCTATGGACTTATAAAGAACTCTGGAACAGGAGGCTTATTAAGCGAATTTAGCATTAACCAATCTGCAAAAGATGCAACTGGCGATTATGTTAAAGGAGGAGAATCTTTCTCTGACAGAGTTTTTGATGGTGCTATTAAGCTTCAATTTGCTGGTTTGAGTCCTAAGTTGGATGATGTTAACAGAGAAAAAATTGTTGTTGATACTGATAATTCTGTATCTGTAAAGTTGACTGTAACAACAGATTTATCTGGAGGCAAAGAATCAACTATCTACTTTGGAAGAGATGGTGATGGTGTGTCTGACACGGTAATGACTAACATTACTCTTGCAGATACTAACGCATATAAGATTCGCGTCCAAGAAGGAGAAAACATGAGTTTGTATGATAAGATTCTTGTTAACTCTGGAGATAAAGGGAGAGTTCTTCAATTAACTGCAATCGGAGGAGGTACATCTTCAACAGATAAAACCACTTTCCAGGATATTATTACTGGAGAGAATTTTGACTTTACAACTGGAGTTACTAACACTACTTCAAGAAATATTGACGGACAGACCTACTATGTCGCTGCTTTAGCGACGGGAGGCACTGGAAGATCTGCTAATGTTACTTGGGGAGCGGGAGCTGCTGCTGGAAGCTGGGGAACACAAAGAACATTATTCCCGAGGATAAAGACAAAGAATGGCGGTTGGTTCACTATCATGGCATTGACGAATGTTTCTAATGTAACTTATTCATTGCCTGGAGTTGATTCTTTAACTAGCTATGAGTCAGGTATTAGTTTGGTAAATGGTGTTCAAGCAGGAGGAGTAGGTATTGGGCAGACTACTATAAATAACACTGTAGGAAAGATAAGCTACATTGTTAACTGGTCAGCTAACTCATCTGCTCCACCAGAGAATCCTTTAGTCAATGCTTCTGGTATTTTGACTGGTATTAGTTTTGATGGAGGTGTCACAAATTGTACTTTTTCCAATACAACTTTATGGTCGCCATTCCAATCTATTAATATTGCTCCAGAACCGGTTGTGGTCTTCCAAGAAGAGAAGACAGTGACTGGAAGTGGAAGTACGAATGGTGAGGTTATTTGTATACCTTTAACAAGAGAGGGAACAACAACTATACAACCTTCAGTGGATACGCCAATATTTAGTGATGGTTTGGCTGATGGGGATAATGCTGCTAGTACTTTAGCTACTCTGCAGAGTTCAACCACTAAATCGCAAGGTATTACTTTATGGGGTACTTTTGTTGAAAGAGATACTTCTGATAACAACAGAATAACATTACAGTATCCAGATACGCAGAGTATTGCGGATGTGTTGTTCACTGCGCCTGAGGCGACAGTCGATACATCATCTGATGGAACAACTTCAACAGGAACAGGTATCAAGGAATTGGGATCTGTAACAGTGTCTGACTCTGAAGCTGCATCTGTTTCCGACAAGAACTTAATTGTTGTTGGAGGAAGCTGTGTAAACAGTGTTGCTGCTAGCTTGTTAGGAGGAGCTCTTTGCGGAGCTGACTTTGAAAGCAAGACTGGTGTTGGAGCAGGATCCTTCTTGATCCAGACTTTTGATAGAAGTGGAGGCAAGGTTGCAACTTTAGTTGCAGGATATAATGCTGGCGACACGACCAATGCTGCTAAGTACTTGACAACACAGAAGCTTGATGTTGAAAAAGCAGGTACTAAGTACAAAGGAACTAGCGCTACTGAAGCTACGATGAGTTCGGAAGCATCTTCGGCTGGGAACGCGACAGGATAAAACGGAAAGAAAACTTTTATTTTTTTATTTTTCTTTTCATTTTTTTATTTCTTTATTCAAAGAATGTTGGTGATAAGTGGATTAGATTATTTCTTATTATTCAGGGGGTGAAAAATCTCTTGGTCCTACACATTCTTTGGTTTTTAGATAGATTTTTAATCTTGTAAATTATTATAAAAATAAGGAGAAAAGATGGAAATAAATATGCATAACTTTAAGCAACGATTATTTGAATTTTTTGAAGAAAATTATCTGGCCAGAACTCAACCTATTTTTGATGACTTATTAGAAGAATTTCCATATGATAATTCTGGATTTAATGATGAATTCTGCATGAAAAACTTTATTGATTGGTTAATGATTGAAAAACCCCTTCCAGATTCAGGTAAAACTATTGTTGAAGAATTTGTAGAAGCACATCCAGAATTTCCCGACAATATAAAAGCTAATTATTTGCAAATGAAAAATATTATTTATTCAAAATTTAAGTTTATTTCCAAGGAAACAAATCCAGCATTATTAAAGGATATTGAAACAAATAAAACTTATAGAGTTTATTTATGGAGTGAAATATCGAAGATTCCGTCTGATACTATTATGGAAGGAAGAATACATCCATTTGGAGAGAATTATTATTTTGCAGGAATTGTAAGGCATGAAGTAAAAAATCCATTCATAACTAATCTTGATTTTGAAGGACTTTTAGGAGGAATGGAAATTGATATGATTAATAGGGTAGAAAAGAAAACAATTTATTCAAATTCAACTCTTATGAATATCCTAAATAAATATCCTGCTGAATGGATTAATGGAATTTGCAAATCATTATCTATAAAGCCATTGGCTAAAAAAGAGGAGAGAATTCCTCAAATTAAAAATAAAATGGATGGTTCGTTTAATGAAATAATTGATAAACTTCCTGAAGAATGTAAGTATATATTAAAATTAATCATTAAAAGAGAGGGTTTTGTAAGATATAACTTGCTTAATGATTATGATGATGACATGAGTTATTGGTGGACAAGCCACCCCCCAAAATCAGAAATTGGTATTTTAAGATACAATGGATTATTAACAGTTGGAAAACTGCCTTTAAACGGAAAAATGTATAAGGTTGCTTTAATTCCAGCAGATATTAGAGAAAAAGTAAAAAAACATTTTGAATCTGTATCTGGAGGTATTCAACAGAAATTATAAATGAAGAAATTGATGACTCAGATGAGAATCTTTAAAAAATTAATGAAGAAAAATACTTAATTATCCCTGAAGGAACATTCGATGATAAGTTTATAACTAAGATTGAAGAAATATTAACAGAACAGGAAGAGCAAAAATGAGAAAAATAGAAAGTGCAGAAGAAATTGAAAGAAGAGAGAGAAAAAGGAATAGAATAATAACATTCTTTTTGCTAGGAATGCTAGTACTCAGCACGTTAGGTATTGCTTTTTTTTATAATGATTCATCAACTTCTGATGCTAGAAAAGATAATGAAAATAACAGCTCTAATGGCAAGCCAAAAGTGGAGCAAAGCGGAGACAGATGGAGCGTTAGATTTGGAGATCAAGTTTTGCTTTTTAGCAGTTCTCCTGAGATAGCTAAGAATATTAGTGCTAATTTTAGTCAAACTCTTAGTGATTTTGGATCTGCAACGCTTTATATTGACTCAAAGAATGATGGAATAAAGTCTGAGATTGCATCAACTCTTGGACTTTATTCGCAAAGAGTCCAAGAAGCGTGTTATGGAAAATGTGAAAAAAATCTCCCTGAAAAGAATTGTTCAGTAAATTTAATTGTTTGGAAGGAAGGAGAGGAGAATAAAGTGCATCATGATGAAAAATGCATATTTATTGAAGGAGATATCAGGGCTGCGGATGCATTCCTTTACAGAATTTTTGGAATAATTTAACTTATGATAGAAATCTTTTAAAAGCCAATAATGCATCTAAGAAAATGAAAAAAGGAATTAGATTAATAGAAAAAGCCAATAAAGAGCCAATTGATGATTCAGAAAAAGAATCAAAAAAAAATAGAAAAAGAAGCAACAAGGAAATATATTGGATAATTGGGACTATGATTATTATTCTTGGAGTAATGTACTTGGCTCAGATTATTGCTGCAGAGCTAAGAACATTTAATTATCAAGGATTAACTTTCACAAAAGAAAAATTTGAGAAAATACCTGTTTTTCATTATTATTACTTCTTTAATAACGATGGGCAAGCTTATAAATATAATTTATTCTTAAGGGAAGATCCTAGAAAAAATATTGTTCCTGTGGAAGAGAATCTTATTTTTTCTGGAGAGAGAACGATTTATTTATCAATAAATGGCACTGGATTAGTTCAATGCGGAAATAGCTCTAGAGAAATTGCAACGATTACTTCATTCTTTGTCAATAATAAGTTTATAGTCAAAGTCGGTACGCCTGATAAAATGGAATCTGAACAAAAAAATTTCAGCCATTATAGCTGTGAAACAAACCCTCTAAATGATGTGATTCTTATTGAAAAAGGAGATAAAACCGTTATTAAGAAAAAAGGCGGATGTTATATTATTGATATTGCCAATTGTGAGCTTTTAAATGCGATAGAAAAATTTGAGGTTCAATCAATTATTGATGCTAAGAAACGGACAAGTAATTAATTCTAGATTTTCTTTTTTGAATTATTATATAAATAATTATAATAATTCCTGCAACTAATAATGCCCATAAAGTAATTAAATTTATATTTTGTTTTATTAATTCCGTGTTATTTCCAAATAGCAATCCAAGATAAGTTAATATGATAACCCAAAAACTTGAACCTAAAATTGTATAGAGGCAGAATTTAAACATATTCATCTTTGCAAATCCTGCTGGCAGTGATATGAGATGTCTTATTACAGGAATTAAACGACCAATGAATGTAGTAATTTGGCCATGTTTGGCAAAATATTTTTCTGATTTTGAAAAAGATTTAGAATTGAGAAAGAAAATTTTACCATATTTGAGAATTAGTTTATTTGTTAAAGCCCTCCCAAAATGAAATGCGAGATAATAATTAACTAATGCGCCGGCTAAACTTCCTAAAACTCCTGATATTACAACTAAGATTAGAGACATCTTTCCTTGCGCAACTAAAACTCCTGCGGGAATTAGAACAACTTCGCTTGGTAGAGGAAAGAAAGAACTTTCTATAGTCATCAATATGAATATTCCAAGGTAACCAAAAGAATCTATTAAACTTACTAAATAGTTGACTATCTGTACAAATAATTCTCCTAACATATTTTTTTTGAGAATTTAGGATTTATAGTTCTTTGCTTTTATTTTTTCCTGATGGTTATATCTTTTATGATTTCCTTTAAATCAGAGTAAATTGGAATACTGGAGATTTTAAGAAGCCAGATATTGAAGAACCAGATACTTATAACAAAAACAGTACTTCCTAAATACCATACCCATCTGTGTGCAAAATCGAAATATTGAAAGCCTGAGATGAAAAGTACAGAAAATATGACGATTCTCATTAAATTAATAAAAAGAAATGATAGAATTAAAAATGAAATGCTTCTTGTTCTTGTTTTTACATCCATTGGCGTAGTTAAATTTAGCAAAAGAAGAAGATAATATGCTGAGCCGGCTATGCATGAAGGAATTAAATTAATATAACTGCCAGAGACAAACAATGTTGCTGTTCCTGAAAACCAAGTAACATCTGAATATAGTATATTTAGGAAAAACGAAGCAAGAGAAGTTGTTATTGGGGTAAAAATTGCATAAATTATTGAAAGGTTAAACATGGCAAGCAGGACAATTACTAAATATCTGGCTAAAAGATTGATGAGGTCTCGATAATTCATATTACTCACAGGAAAAAGGAGTTTAAGAAATTAGTGTTTTTACCTTTCCAACTTGTTTTTTTGAGGCATTTTATTTTCGTATAAAAAAACCCTTGCGGAGGTAGTTCCTATTACTATATCTATGTCTCCATCACCATCTAAATCTGCGGAAGTCAGCGAGTTTATACTGCTCCCGGTATAAAAAACATCATCAAATCTACTAAATTGATATTTTAGATTTGATTGCGTTACCTTATTTTCACATCCTGTTAATGTTCCGAGAATTGATGCTCCTAAAATAAGTTTAGCAACAAGTAATGATATATCCTTCATTTTTACCTTCGTGCTATTCTTACAGCAACTATAATTATAATCACGATAAGCAAAACATTAATTAATCCTATAGCCCATGCCAATGTATTTCCTTTGAAGAATCCTGACAAAGATGCTGATTGTTTAGTCACTGAGGCTGTAACTTCTCTTGTTTCTGACTTATCTCCAGAAATAACCTCTATAACGAAGGAATTATCTCCTTCTACATTATTATTAATTAAGAAGTTGAATGTTACATCCTTGCTTTCTCCTGCATTTAGAGTTAGGATTCTTTCTGAAATATCATTTAATTTAGCCCAGCTTTCAAAATTCTTTGCACCAAGAATGAAATTAGCACTTACATTGCCAATATTTCTAACTGTTGCTTTAACTATCATTTCTTTTCCAGCAGCAGCATCTGATTCAAGAGCAGCGCTTATACTTGCAATTCTTGTTGATATGGGGGTTGTTGGCTGAAGTTTGCATCCAACTACTTTAAGTGGAACCTTGAAACTTTCATCTGATTGAATTCTGTAAACGCCATTCTTATAATCATATTCTGAACTAAGCTCTAAATCATAAGTTTTATCAAGTGCATTCTTAGGAATTGCAAAATTGAAAATTACCTTTCCATTATCTCCCTGATCAAGACCTCCTCTGATTTCATAATTTTGATCTATTCCTAGAGCTTTATTGTATAGATTTACTAAAACTCTATCCTGATCTTCATCTCCAATATTGTATACAACAGTGTTTAATGTAACTGGGTCTTCGCAAGTAGCTTCTGAGGGAACTATCCTTATATTGTCAAATGAGATGAATTTTCCTTCATCACTTTCCCTATCAACATTAATATTTTGATAGAAATTATTACTCAAATCTCCAGATTCATCAGAACAAAGATTTGTTTGGCCAACATTATCACTATAAGTTTTGACTGCTAATTTATAACTTCCCGTATCTAAATCAGCAGGCACTGTATATTCGAAAGTAACAGTCTCTTGATCTCCATCTCTTATTCTTCCAAGATCGATCTTTTCATCATCCTTGCTAATAAAATCTATGTCGCTAATAACATTTTCACCTCTTGAATTGAAAAGACCTAATTCTACTATAACATCATTTACATCGTTGCTTCCAGTATTTTCAACTTCAACATCTAATTTAATATGGTCTAATAGCTTCCAATCAGTATCGTCCTCTCCATATTCTACAAAGTCAACATTTCTTATTGTTAAGTTAGTTCCAACTTGTCCATTGCTGCAGAATGAATTTCTTAAATTCAAACTTAAAGAGGATGACTGTAATTCTCCTGATTTTGCTGTTAATGAAACTGAATTATCTCCAAAAAGTAAATTTGACGCTGAAGAATCAATTTGAACTTGGATTGACTTGCTTTCTGAAGGGCCTAAAGAAAAAGATTCTGAGGGAGAGAAAGTTACATTTAGAGATCCTGATGCTGCTAAAGAAATTGAATTCAATAATATATTTCCTGTGTTTGTTACATTTACTATACCTGTTTGATTGACCTTAAGATCCCTTAATTTTGATATAGCTAAAGCAGGATTTGATTTTACTGTAACTGAAACACTGAGTGGATCTATTACAGCTGCAACTCCAGAAGGAGCTAATTTTCCTGAGAAAGAAACTTGATTATTATATGCACCTGGAGCCACATATTTATCTACTTTAAAGACAAGAGTTATTAATTGGGAAGACGTTTTGTTTGCAATTGTAACCTCATTTAAAGTTATTTGGTTGTTTACTATCTGAAAAGGTGCAGCACCTAATTTTGCAGATGTCCATTGACCAATATTAGAAGGTGGAAGAGATATTTTAAGATCTGTGACATTATGTTCAGAATCATCATTCTTTAGATTGAATTTTATTTCAAATGATTTATCATGATCTAAAGTTACTGTGTTTCCAACTGTGTTTTCTGGAAAAACGCTTGCTGCACTTGCAAAACCTAAAAGCGCAATGCCCAAAACAAAAAATAGTGATAATGTAATTGCTTTCATTTTATTTTTGGTTAATTTTGTTGTAACTTTCTAATTACACTAGTTTATAAATCTTTCGGTGATAGTTAGACATATCGACGAAAATCGTATTTTCAAAAATTAAAAATATTTTCATTTTGAAATAGTATTTATTGAAAGAAACATAAATTAAGAGGATTTAAATATTTGTGTTATCTTTAATTATCGTTGAAAAACTAGATAATTTTTTAATAATATGATAAGGGCAAGAGAAAATCTAATTGGGGCAAGAGTTTTCTTAATTGGATTGATCCTTGCGATTGTTGCTGGAATTCTTTCTTATATGTTTGGAAGCAAGGCAAATGAGCTAATAATTAATATTCTCGCTCTGTTGGGAATAATTACTGGATTCTTTGTCTCTGAAAAGGATGTGCAAACTTTTCTATTGGCTTCTGTTTCATTAGTTGTTGTTAGCTATATGGGAATCTCTGGCTTAGTTCTCGGAGCTGCTGTCGGCGGCTTTAGCATACAGAGAGTAATTGCATCTGTTTTACAAACACTACTTGCTTTGTTTGTTCCTGCTACAATTATTGTTGCAATTAAGACAATGTTTTCTATATCTAGAAGTTAGACTTATTTATAGGGGCAGATTATTATATATGAGGTTTCGAAAAACCCTCAATAGTAGAATTCTACTCTTTACATAAATTACAACTTTAAAATTGCCCATATGATTAAAAATAAATATCATCGTTGAATTAATAGCAAATAAAATTAATAATGAACCTCCTACCGCTCACTTCGTTCGCTTCGCAGCAAGCTGCAAGGTATATCACCCAGTTAGGAATTAAAAAACCGACTTTGCAATTGAGATTAATTTCATAAATCCTATAAGGGCACCAGTAGTTGTAGCAACCTGATATGTATTGAATAAAAAAAGAGCACCCACTTCGGTTGCCTGTAATCTTTTTGTTCTGATATTTGTATGCTCTTTTTCATAGTTTTCCCACCTCCACCAATTAAGATATACACCAATAGAACAGGGAAGCCATTCTTGAGGTTTTATTAAAGTGTAATCATCCATTCTTTTTTTAGTTGATAAATTTAAAGTTTTTTCTAAATTTGATTCCATTTTATGCTTAAGAGTTTTTTGTACCTAATTTCCTTATGAATTTTCTAACTAAATTAGAAAATATGGTGTTTCTTTTATTATCAGTATTAAATGTTAATTTTAATGTTAAATCTGAAATTTTCATTTCTTTGGGTGATAAAGAGTCTAAATGGCTCATTGCTTGCCCCATAAGCTGATTTCTTAGCTCGGAATATTTTTCATTAGAAGGTATGATTGGATAATAATCAACTATCTCTCCATTAAAATCGTAAACTGCTTTATATGCTGCTTTATAGCTAAAACGCGCCATTTTGTTAATCCTCTTGCTCAACTCTTGGTGCCAGAACAAAAGAAAGCATGACGTTGCCTGTTGGAAAATCTAACCGCATTGGATGATTATCTGAAAAAGAGATTGTAATTCTAGATGAGATCTTTGCCCCTTTTATAAATTTATTTAAATATTCCAGAGAGAAACGAGCGGTACTGTTGTCGGAATAGATTTCTGATTCGTCAGATGAAAACTCTGCACGTGCAGAATTTAAACCCTGTGCTTCGACTACAAAAGAAGTTGGGGAAGCAATAAAAGTACATGCATCTGACACAACAAGACAATCTTCTATAACCTCTACAAAGGAGCCAGAATCCATCTTAATTACTGATTTAAATTCCCATTGGGGCATTGGTTTCTCTTCAGCTTCTATATCAATTAGTGCTAATGTAAAATCTCTTTTTATTCTGTCATGAATTTTTAATTTGAGAAGATTATCTTCTTTTTCTATTATCAAAGAACTGCCTAAACCACACCGCCTTAAAACTGATTTTAAACTATCTAAACTTAATCCTAAAACTTCTTCTTTTTCCAAGTTAAATTGAGAAAATAAATCTGCAGGTATTTTAAAATAAATCATTGCTACATTTGCAGGATCTACTGCTGTGAGAGATATGCCCTCTTTGTTTATTTTCAGCCTTACTTCATTGACAAGTTCAGATATAATTGAAACAATATCTGAAAGCAATTTTGGACTCTCTAATTTTAATAGCATTCTTTAGAAATATGTTCTGGGCTTTTAAGGATTATGGTGATTTCTTTTATATTTGTCCAGTGATACAGAAAGAACTCAATGCCTATTTAAAGACGGATATTCGCCATGCCATATGGAAATTCAAAGGCAAGAGCCTGATTGAGCAAGATATTCTTACAATACTCGTGATAACAATAAACCCTATAAACCTCTTTTTCATTCATAATAAATGGAGGAAAAAGAAAAGAGAATTAGAGCCTTAACTAAACTTTATTATTCAAATCCGAAAATCCAAGAGGCTCTTGTGAAGTTTGCAACAGACAGAGAAGTTGTGCCTAGATATTTCGAGTTTTTTGGAAAAAGACCTGATATTATACAATACTCTAATGATATCATGAGTGCTGTAAACAAGGGCGCAACTTCATTTCATGCTTCTGAAGAAATCTGGAGTAATGTTCTCCAATTAAGTTCTGAAATTACCCAAGAACAAATGTCAGAATTGAGAAAAAGCTGGGATTTAGTAATTGATATAGATTCACGTTATTTTGATTTGTCTAAGGAGGCTGCTAAACTTGTAATAGACCTAATTGAAGAATATGGAATAAAGAATTATGGAATTAAATTTTCCGGGAGTAAGGGATTGCATATTATAATTTCTGGAAAAGCTTTTCCAAGTAAATTTGAAAATAAATTAATGAAAGATTGCTTTCCAGAATGGCCTAGAAGCGTAATTGAATTTATTTTTAATGAAATAAAACAAGATTTCAGAAATAGGGTGGGAAGAATAATGAGTTTTAGTGAAATGGAAAAAACTAAAAATATTATTAGGGTTGCTTGTAAAACGTGCAATAGTTCTGCATTAATTGGAAATTTAACTGTATTAAGATGTCCTATTTGTAATCTTGAAATTGAAAGAAAGGATTTTAAAAATAGTAAAAGGAGATTGCGTTGTTTGAATGCGGGTTGTGCTGGTGTTTTGGAAGTTAGCAGTAATGCAGACTATTATTATTGCAACAATTGCAAAGATCCTTCTAATGAAAAATTCCCTATTTCATCGGATAAATATCCTGAAATATTTGAAGAAGTTAGAGGTGAATTGGCCGATGAATATTCTGAATTTGATCTGGTACTGGTTGCTCCAAGGCATCTATTCAGAATGCCTTATTCTCTTCATGAAAAGACCTCGTTGGCAAGTGTTGTAATAAAAAAAGAAAATATTGATTCTTTTACACCAAGAGATGCAGATCCAATGAAAGTGAAAATATTGGACTTTTATCCTCAAAATTATGAAGGAGAAGCAAAAAAATTGCTCTCGGCTGCATTAGAATGGAAAAGAATGCAGGATAAGAGTGAAGAGGAAAAGATGAATAAAAAATATTCTAGAACTGAAAGAAATGAAAAGAGAAAGTTTAGTTATGAAGAAATTAATTATAAGAATATAAGTGAGGAGATGTTCCCTCTTCCTATTGTTAAACTTTTGAAAGGGTTAAAAGATGGAAAGAAAAGAGGCCTCTTTATTTTGTTAACTTTTTTTAGATCGTTAAATTTTCCTATAGATATTGTTAACTCTCGTATCAGAGAATGGAATAAATTAAATGATCCTCCTTTAAAAGAAGGATATATAAAAAGTCAAATTGAATGGCTTTTTAGACAGAAAAAAAAGATAATGCCTCCTAATTATGATAACAAAAGCTTTTATTCTGATATTGGTTTATTGATGGATAAAAAACCAGATGCGAAGAATCCTATTGTTGAAGTTTTATGGGCGTTGAGAAGAAAAGAAAGAAATTGAAAAGAGAATTTTTGAATGCGGTTTAGAGATGTAATTAGGTTAAAATAGCCCTTCAGAACATTTTTAAACATCTGATGTCTTTAAAAAATATGAAAAGAAGAGTTTCCATTGAATTGACTATGTTCTTTGTGGTGATTTTACTAGCTGGATTTGTGGTTGCAGCTAATGACAGTGCTTCAAGTGATAAAGACGGTGCAAGTTTGAGCGGGAATGTAAATTCAAAAGGCAGCAGTGAAAAAGGATATCAATGTTTAAATGATATAATAAAGAAGAAACAAAGTTTTTCTTTGCAGGAAGCAATATTCTCTGTTTTAGCTGTTGGAGGTGAAAAGAGTTTACTCGATGCTATATCGAGTGAAAAGAGTTCAACTGATGCCTGTTGGCCAAAGAGCGGATGCAAAATAAAAGAAACTGCACAAGTTTATCTCGCCTATGAAAGAATTGACAAGAATAATGACGAAATAGAAAAATGGCTTATTTCAAAGAATGCTACTGCTACTGATTTAGTCTGGTATCTAGAAATTGATATTGAGAATCATATTCCAGCATCTTGTACTTTGAGATATGATGGAAGTGATAAAAAGATAAATATTAAAAATGATATGAAACTTGAAGGCAGTCCTGGGTCATGTTTTGTAATTTCCAGCAATGGATACTGGTTAACAATTAGAGATGGTTGTTTAGATAAAGAATTTGAAATATCATGTGATCAAGATTTTATTAGTGCTTTACTATATGAAAAAAAGCCCATAGGATCAACAATTTTTATTTCATCAGAAACACATGGAGCTTCGGCTCTTGGAAGTACAAAGGAGAGAGTAAATGCCAAATGTTTAAAGACTGAAGGAGTTTGTGATTATGAAGGAACTCTTTGGGCATCTCTTGCATTGAATGAAGGAAAGAGGGATGTAAGCCCATACTTGCCTTATCTTACTGCTTTAGCTGAAAATAATCAGAAATATTTCCCTTCATCTTTCTTGTATATATTAACTGGGGCAGAAGATCAATACAGCAACATTATTCAAAATCAGAAACAGAGCAGATCATGGAGAATTATAGGCTCTCCTTACAGTGAATATTTTGATACTAGTTTAGGAATATTAGCATTGCAATCTGGCAATGCTGGAGAATTGGATAATGTTAAAAATTATCTACTTAGTGTTCAAGGAAAAGAAGGATGTTGGAATAACAATAATATTAGAGACAGTGCATTCATTTTATATGCTGGATGGCCTCAAAAGAGAGTTTCTTCAGGATCAGGAGGAGAAGGTAAAGAATTATGCGAATCTGTTAGCGGGCAAGCATGTGAGAATGCTAATGCCTGTTTAGATGCTGGAGGAAGAGTTCTTTCTACCTTTAAATGTCCTAATTTTGGAACATCCTGCTGTTCAATTGATATAAAGGAGCAGAGTTGCAAAGAACAGAAAGGAAATATTTGTGCAAATTCTCAGAAATGTGATGGAAGATCTGTTCCTTCTGCTGATCAAGGGACATGTTGTTTAGACGGATGTATTGATACAGAGGCACAACCAACTTGCGAGATATCTGGAGGGACATGCAAGACCAGCTGCGATGATAGTCAAGAAAAAGATGGAACTCAGACATGTTCAGCTGGCCAGATTTGCTGCCAAGAAAAACCGGTTGAAGAACGGGGATCGACAATTCTTATAATTATATTGATTTTGCTGATAATTCTAGTAATTCTGGGAATTATATTTAGAAATAGATTAAAGCTTTTGATTTATAAGTTTAAAGGCAAGGCAAGCTCTGCTCCTGTGAATAGACCTGCTGTACCTCCAACTAGTTCTGGTTTTGGTCTGCCTCAGATGTTTAGACAAAGTCCTCGGTCTTCATATTCTCCTAGACCAGCAGCTAGGCCTCAAGCAATGCCTCCAAGGCGAAATGCTCCTTCATCTGCAAAAGACAGAGAATTTGAAGAAACATTGAAAAAATTGAAAGAAATGAGCAAGTGATTAGTTAGATAACTTTATAATTTATGCGACAAAACTCTCAAAAAGCATCATATTTATATAATTAATATCTTTGTAAGGGCCATGAAAAAGAGCTTTGTTATTATACTAATATGCACTTTATTTGTTTTTTTTAGCTCGGGAATATTAGCTATAACGACTGACATGCGCAATAGTTACGAACCTCGAGAAACTGCAATAGTTAAAATTTATGGAAATGTTCTCAACCCTATAGATTATAAACAAGTAACATTCTTAAGAGGGCATGTAGAGGTTCCTTTTGTTTATGACTTGAAAAACTTGAATGGGAGCTATTTCTTATGGGCTACTATGCCTCAAACAAAAAATAATTATACTTTGCGCATAAATGATATATCTTCAACTGTTTCTGGAGAAACTCAGAAAGTGGACTTTGAACAGAATTTTTCTGTTGAGGGAAATATGAGCAGTTATAATATAGAACCTGGATTTATTACTGCCAAAGGCGGCTTTAACATAAATGCAAATTTATTTGAAGATTTTGATAGAATTATAAGTGTAGATTATCCAATAAGAAAAGATGTTACAATAAAACCGGGGAAAAATGTTATTGAATTTCCTTTTGATGATTCCGGAGGAACTGAGCTTATTGAAATTCGTATAGGAAAATATTCTCTTCCAGTTTATATCATTAGCAATAAATCTTCTTCAATTATTAAAGGACCTATTATAATTGCTCCCAATAAAATTGAGAAAATTCATTTATTTTCAGAAAAAGGCATTATTTATTCTTTTGAAATGTATAACTCTCTTGATAGAGAATTAAAAGATGTGCAAATTTCTTATAATAAAGATGTTTTTACAGTTATTCCATCGACTAAAACATTTGATATTTCTTCAGGAGAGAGATTGAGCTTTAATTTATCTTTGAAAAAAAATATCAGGGAAGGAATTTATGATCAAATATTGATTCAATCAGAAAAGGAAAATATCTCTGTGGCAATTCCTGTATACATTAATTTCACTGAAAATGTTAGTGAACTGATTGCATCTAGAAATATTACTATTAAAAACATAAGCAATGGAAGCGACGGAAATATAAAGGAAGGATTTTATTGTTCAGAACTTGGAGGCAAATTATGCCTGTCTGATGAAAAATGCGGGGGGGAAGAAGTTGAAAGCTTGGATGGAAAATGTTGTGTCGGCTCTTGTACTGCAGAAAAAGGAGGATCTAAATTGATTGGATATCTTATAGCAATTATTGCTTTAATGATTTTAATTTACATTTATTACAAGTATAAGAAAGCTAAACCTGGTGCTACGATATTAGAAAAGAAAATGACTATCTCAAATAAAAAGGTTCCTTAAATCATTATTTTTTAATAGAATTTTTCTTAACCTTTTTCTTTTTGTTCTTAGAGATTTGTTTATTGGTTTTTTCCTCTTGCTGAGTTTGTGGAGGCTGCATTAATTTTTTAAGTTCAAGAGGAGCAACTTCCTGAAGTTTATTCACTAAAATATTGCGTTCTGCAATCATTCTTTTAGCAATTGCATCATAATCATGAAGGCGGGCTGCTAGTTTATTTGCCAAAATGTTGAACTCGTCATTCCTTAAATTTATTTGTTCTGGAGAAACTAATTCTATATTTGAAGGCATGTAAGCAAATAGAATTCCAAAATAATTATCCATAGAGTCCAGCTCTAAATTTAATTCAGCAAAAGAAGTGAAAAGGTCTTTTGAATCTTTGACTTTTATAACCGGATGAATAATCTGGTCAATTATCTTTACTCCTTGCTCATTTCCTAGTTTTGCAATTAGACCTTGCAGAGCGCTTAAAACATTTTCTTTTGGTCTGCCTAATATTTCCAGAATTATATTGGCTTGTAATTTTTCCATTGTGTACCTCTGTTTAAAAAGAGAAATAGTTGTTTTTAAAGTTTCCTCATTGCCAAAAGAATAGTAATAATTACAGCAAAAAGAGAAAAAGCAATTATTAGATACGTTCTGAATGTATCTTCTTTTGTACTAATTGAATATGAAGACTGTAATTTATCTTTATTGGGTTTATTAAGAAATATTTTTTCTTCTATATTGTCTTGATTATTTTGCTGATTTGAGTTATTTGTAATTTGAGGAGAAGTATTAACATTATTATCTAAATTTTTTGAAATATCTTTATCAGTTTCACTTTTTTCATCCCGATTATTATTTTTATTGTTTTCTTTTTCTATATCTTTTTTATTATTGCTGTTTTTAACTGTTTCTAATTCGCTACTTTTTGAAGTTGATTCAGAATTTGAATTAGATTTGGTTTCAGAGTCAGATAAACTGTCTGAAGATGTTTGATCAACATTTAACGAAGAACATTTTTCATTTGTTGTTATTTTTCCTGTTTTCCTTAACTTTACACATAAATCGTAAGAATTTGATATTTTGGTCACTCTTGCATTATATTCAGTTTTAGAAGGAAACGACTCTTTAACAAAATAGAATGCGCTTTTCCAATTGCCGTCGTTTATTTCTGACAAAACATCATTATTTTTGTCTTTAACATAAACTTTGATGTCATATATTTCAGAAGTTGATGCGTAGATTTTAACAACAAATTCTTCTTTAAGTTTAACAGAAGAGGGTCCATCAAAACTAAATTCCAATGCATTTACTGAACATATTAAGAAAATAAAGAGAGATATTACTAAATTAATTTTAATAACCGTATGTTTCATGGTGAACTATTTTTTCCTCATTGTCAAACAAGTATAAAGTGTCTCGATCGTTATTCCAAATTGATGTTTTTGAGTTCCAAAATAACTCTTTTTCATTATCTTCTCCAATCGAAGAGTGCAGTGATAACTCTTCTGATTTTTTTAAGGTTATGTTATTAAAAACATAAATCTTTCTACTCTCATCTTTGAGCACCCAAAGATTCATGTTAATTGGCATGCACTCATTCTTTAAACTAACAATTTCCTCATTTTTATTTATATGTGTGGAAAAACATCCATAATAATTTGAATGTTTCCAAATTCCCTTTCCTTTGGATATTGCCTCTTCTTCTAGTTTAGCAAATGACTTAAGTTCTGAATTTGAAACTAAAAATTTTGATGCTAAACCTTCAGAAACGAGTTCTTTGTTGATATAATCCGGTGAATAAACTCTTACAAGCAACCTGTTGTATTTATCCCTATCAATTATATCTAGCTCAACTGTTTTATTAACTAATGAGGAAAGAAATGATTTAGATAGTTCATGCAATGGCGAGTTTTTTTCTGGTGAATTTATGTTTAATAATCTTATACTTGATCCATCTTCTATTTCGAGTGTATCTCCATCAATTACTCTCGTTATTATTGCAGAAGTTCTTTTTTCTGGATCGTGTAAAAGAGAAGAAAAAGTGTAAATAGATGATGCTATTAGCCCAGTAAGAAGTATAGAAATGATAAATGCATGTTTTTTATCCACAATCAATGACCTCTCTTCTATTTTTTAAAGTATTTAGAAATTTTTCAAGATTATTGTGATCAAGAACAATAGTAGAAGTATTTTTATTAGGATGAAATCCTGCCTGTTCAGCATTTAATATTTCCCCGTCAATAATTAAGATTACTTTTTCTGAGGCATATATCATGCAAAATAAAGAAACACTTCCTGGTGAAATATTTAACTGTTTTCTTAATTCATCTGGAGAGGCGAAATTAAGTTCTTTAATTTTAAAATGAGCTCTTAGTAATTTTGTATTGAGACGTTTCTTGCCAGGCATGGTAACAAGGTAAAAATTATTATTCTCATCTTTCAAAAAAAGATTTTTTGATCTAGCTCCTGGAATGTGTTTTGTAACTTTGTCTGACTCTGCTACTGTGAAAACAGCTGGATGTTCATAAATGGTATAAGAAATATTATGTTTTTCTAGATATTGTTTTAGTTTCTCATCCATTTTTTCCATTCTGTTTTAAGAAATTAGAAGTTAATAAATAAGTTGGTTCTAGAGTTTTTTTGGAGATAACAAAGTTGAGAACAATTACGTCTAATCGTTCAGGCTAAGCGAAGTTTCAGTACAATTGAAAAATAATACGAAGAAAAATTTATAATGTCACTTATATTGATAGCAAAGTGAATATCATATTTACAAACACGCGAAAGATCAGATGAAAGAAAGAGGCATTAGTGAAGATGAGGTGATGAACACTCTCAAGTATCCTGAAAGTACTCAAAAGATAGACGACCTTTACTATGCACAAAAGAAGACAAATCAAAGAATTATAGGGGTCGTCTATGAAAAGAGCTTTGCGTAGATATTAATTCTTTTTCTTGAACTGCCGAACTCTTTTGAGC
>JBBSYK010000046.1:0-10595 GCA_038045285.1 Nanobdellota archaeon
CTGGTCTATAGCGAGCAGCCTCCAGAAAGCGAGCGGTGACCAGTGGTTCTTGACATTTGTCTAAAGCATTTTTTGGTGCTGAAATAGATAATTCATTCTTTTACAGCTTGTCGATTATTTAAGATATATTCATTTATTCTTGCAGTGAAATCTCTTGGATTGATTGGAACACAGCCCATATCTGTTATGATCTTTTCTAAATTAGGACGATGAATTTGTGAATCGTCTTTGTTGCTGATATGCTCGACTTCTAATAAATATGCAAAATTTTCAATATGTTGGACGCAGATAATATAGTTGAATCCGTTTAGCCCTCGCAGTATTTCTAATTTATGTTTTGTCCAAGGAGGGTCTGGCTTAAAGCCGAGTGAAGAGAAAATTATCTTCATATTTTCAAGAGCAGTTTGAGATGGAAGAGGAACAATTATTTCTCTTCTTGAGAGAGTTGTCGGATCACCTTCTTTGTAAATAAATTCATATTTTCTATTATCTGAAGAGCGCAATCTAATATCATGAGGCCTAAAGCGGAGAGTTTGTGTTGTTTCTTCTGTTACTTTGGGATGCTTTAATGGCAGTTCTCTTCTGAGATGATTGTAAATATCTTCTGAAATTAGGGCTTTCATTTCAATTTCATAAAATACATTTTTTTGCATGTGTTATTAGGTTAAGAGAGGTTTTATAATAATTACTAAGATTTGCTATATATTTCTTTCAAGTAATTTTTCACTACTTCTTCGTCATTTGGATTTGTGACGCCTATCCAGCTATCGGCTGCTGGATAGAGATGCATTTTAATTTCATTATTTTTTATAAGCTGCGAGAGTTCTTCCGGGAGAAGGCATTCAATTTTTCTATCTCCCTTGTTGTGCGATTTGAAATTATCTACTCTGAATTTTAGCTTTTGTAGAACTATAGGATGGAGAGCGAAGATATTCATGCTGCATGGACTTAATGGAGATAGAGCGAGAGAAGAAAGATTTTCTCTTGAAATATTCAAGTGCTCTTTAATTTCTTTTACTTGGTTTTTTTCATTTAATTGGAAAATTGCACGGTTTGTT
Organism: Nanobdellota archaeon; assembly: GCA_038045285.1. Classification (GTDB taxonomy): domain Archaea; phylum Nanobdellota; class Nanobdellia; order Pacearchaeales; family GW2011-AR1; genus VGKP01. The sequence continues at coordinate 1,059 of JBBSYK010000046.1, forward strand.
TTTCCTTCTTTTGGTAGAACATTTGAAAGAGAATAGGCAAGAGATGCTTCTTCGTCATTATTCGAGTTTTTTAAATGATCGCAGAGAACTTTAAAAGAATTTTCTCCGTATAGATCATCACCATTGCAAACAACAAAAGGACAATTTATAAAAGGAATAACTGAACAGAGCGCTTCGGCTGTTCCCCAAGGTTTATCTCTTTCTCTCTCATCGTATGATTGAATGGCATAGGATATGGGAATATTTTGAAATTCTGATTTGAACTTTTCTTTAAAAGTTTTTTCAGTTAAATTTCCGACAATGAATATTATTTTTCTAAAACCTGCACGCATGGCCTGTTTCATTGAAATTTCTATAAGTGTTTCGTTATTAGGGCCGACTTGAGCGAATTGCTTTATTTTCCCTCCAAACCTGCTTGAAATTCCTGCGACCATATAAACTATTGCGATTTCTTTTTCTTGATTTGTCATAAGGAGAGAATAGAAAATAAGGTTATAATGATTTCTGTTTTAGGATATTGAATTGAATAGGATTTATACTACTTGATATTGATAAATTATTATCGGAAAGATATTTTAACTCTGATTTTCAGGAAAGGTTAATGAGAATTAAAAAAGTATTGGAAAACGCAAGAGAAAAAGATATTGCATTGACTTTTGATGATGTTAGATTGAAAACAGGTTATTCAGAAATTATGCCTGATAAAGTGAACACAGAATCAAAGTTTTCTAGAAACGTCGGACTGAAAATTCCTATTGTAATTGCTGCTATGGATACTGTTACTGAACATAAATTAGCTATTGAGTTGGCAAAACTTGGAGGGATAGGCGTGATTCATAGGAATCTTAGCATTGAAGAACAGGTATTTCACGTTACAAGAGTTAAGAATAATTTGAATGGATTGATAGAGAAGCCAATTTTTGTTTATGAAGATGAAACAGTTGTTAGCGTTCTGACAAAAAGAGAAGCGAGGGGTATCAGTTCCATAGTTTCCCTGTTTTGAATAAGGCAGGGAAGCTTGTTGGCATAGTAACAGAGGATGATTTTATTTTTTAATTAAGATAACGAGAGTTTCAAGAGTTGCTTTTTTTCACCCTCAAAAGCCAGGCATGCCATGAACGCGTTTATAGAGTCCGTAGAACTTTCTGCATTCTTCACGCGCTTTGATTATTGCACGAGAACGAACAACTTTTTCGTAGCTTGAATCTGGAGAGATAGATCTGTCTTTATCATCTTTTTTTTGAGAAGAATCAGATTTTAGAAATGAAAAAAGTGCAGAGAAGGGGTTTGTGTCATCGCTGTTTTTCTTTTCTCCTTCCTGCTTTTTTTCTTTGTCATTTATGTATTCGTCAATTTCTTCCTGTATTTTGCCAAGGCCTTCAGTTGTTGAGCTTTCTATAAGCTTTAATGCGTCTCCAACATCATCTTTTTCTAATTCTTCTCTTAATGTTTTTAGTTCTTTGTCATTCAGGGCATAGCTTGTGAAAACAGCCTCTAATTTTCCCTTAAATCCATAGCCTTGACCTGCTCTTTCAGGAATGCTGCGAAATTTAAGCTCAATAATTATTATTGGGGAGTACATGCGAATTTTCTTTTTTGCTTCAAGTTTATTAAACATTTCCGGGAGGTCTCCTTTTTTTACATCATCATTTGTTTTGTATTCGGATTGTCCTAATAGAATTAATTCAAATAAAGTTGTATTAAATGATGTTACTAGTGCGGCAGTCGGATTAGCATTTTGTTCTAATGCTCGTGCTGCTTTTAGATAGGGTTTTGCCCAACGAGCATAAAGTTTTGCGGAACTTACCTGGCTCTTTAGATAGAGCTTCTCGATTTCAAATCTCTTTTTAAGCTCTTTTTCTGACAGCTCAAGCCAGCTGAAAAATTCACTTACTCTTTGTTCTAGGATTTTTTTTACACGATCATTAAGATCTATTTTATCTAGATCTTTTGAGTTATTTACCGACATAAATGCGTCAATAATTGTTACATAATTTAATTGCTGAACAAGACCTTTAAGAGAAGTTGTGTTTCTTTTTATGTCTACTGTATCCATCCAAATCTGCTTTAGGGAATAGAGAGCAGCACTTCTTTCTTCACTTTTTTCTGATTTAAGTTTTTTATAAAGATCGAGACGAATATTGAACTCTTTTAAATCATATAAAATGTTGATTATAGATTTTACAACCTGATTTGCATTTCCTAAGATTTTCATTGCTTCTTCCTGCATTCTTGTAGCTTTAGCCCCCATTTCCGAGAATAAACCAGATCCGGGCGAAGATATAAAATTGTCAACTAATTTATATATTTCCTTCATGTCTTCATATTCTTTTTTAAGACTGTCAAGAATCCAGAAATATACAGGTTCAAGGTTTTCTCCTGTTGAATCATATTCTAATTCATGCTGCTCAATGGGATTTTTTATTCCTTCCAAATCAAAACCGCTTTTTCTATTTACCTCTTCGAAATCCATATATGCGCTGTCGATAGGTTTTGCTTTTTCAGCTGCTTTTAAATAATCTTGATTTTCCTTTAATATTTTTTTTACTTCGCTCTTTAATGATGGATTGCAAAATACGTCAGGACTGATTGCAGCAATAAGATTGTGAATATTTACAGCCATTCTCTTTTTTCCTTTTTATCAAATTCTAAGGAAAAAGGTTTATTTAAAAGTTGCTAAGCAACTTTTAACACACTTAATTATTAAAATTGAAGGTTTAAATATTAATGTTCTCTATGGAATTGATGGAAGAGAAAAAAGTTCATGTGTCTCTGAAAGAAAGATTTGAATCGTTAAAGTTAGCTGTACAATGGACATATAGGTCGTCTAAAACTCTTACTTTTATTGTTTTTACGATAGCTATTTTTGGCGGCTTATTAACTATTGTTGAGCCTTATTTTTTTAAAATTATTGTAGATAAAGTAACAAACCCTGAAGAGTTGACTAAGGTTGAACAAGCAGGGCTCGGTATTTTAGGCATACTTTTCATTTACGGAGTTGCTAAAATTACACAAAGCATGTTGTGGGATGCACAGACAGTTATTAAGAAAGTGCACTCGCAGAAGCTTGATAGGTACGCTTCTCATGTTCTTATGGAAAAAATTTCATCACTCGATACAGCTTATTTTGAAGATTCAAAATATTATAACACTCTTACGAAAGCGAACCAAAATCTTTATAGAATCAATGAATTTTTTTGGCAATTTACCTTCTTGATTGGGCAATTAGTTGGGGCAATTGTAATAATTATAGCTTTGCTTACATTCCACTGGATTGTTGCTGTCTTGATTCTTTTTGCAGCTATGCCTAGTATTCTTATTTCTCTAAGAAAAACTAAGACCGTTTGGGGAATTTTTGATTCTTATTCTCCTATTAGCAGACAATCGCGGTATTATCAAGGATTGATGATGGAATCTCCGCAAGCTATTAAAGAAATAAAACTCTTTGGCTTGCAATCACATTTTTTAGGGAAATTTAATACTTTAACAGAGAAGTTCATCAAAAAGCAGGAGACTACTGCAAAAAAAGAGCTTATTCAATATTTCTTTATGGGATTTTTTGAGGTTCTGTTTTCAATTATTGCTGCTGCATTTGTAGTCTTTGCTTTTATCAGAGGAGAAATCACTATCGGTCAATTTACATTTTTTTGGGCATTGCTCTTTCAGTTTTCAGAGCACGTAAGATGGGTCGTTAGATTGGGAAGCGAATTGAATGAGCATGCTACTTTTATCAGCCCATTTATAAAAATTTTGAATTTTAAGCCTTTTGTCAAAGAGGCAGAGAAACCTTTAGAATTTCCAGTTAAGTTGAAAAAAAGCATTGAGTTTAGAAATGTTACTTTTTATTATCCTGGAGCAAAAAAGCCGGCGCTAAAAAACTTTAACTTAATTATAAGATCTGGAGAGAATATTGCTTTAGTTGGAGAAAATGGCTCTGGGAAGACAACTATTATCAAGCTTCTTACAAGATTGTATGATGTCAGCGAAGGAGAAATATTGATAGACAATATTAATATAAGAGAATATTCAATAAAGAGTTTGTATAAAAATATCGGTGTTATTTTTCAGGATTTTATGAAATATGAGGCTTTATTGAAAGAAAATGTTGGTTTTGGCAGAGTAAGTGAAATAAAAAATTATCAAAAGATATCTGAAGCTTCAAAGAAATCTGGAGCAGCGGAATTTATTAGTGAACTTGATAAAGGTTATGAAACTCATCTTGGAAAGACTTTGAAAGAGGAAGGCGTAGAGCTTTCTATAGGACAGTGGCAAAAAGTCGCGTTGGCTAGAGCATTTTTCAAAGATGCGCAGATTTTATGTCTTGATGAACCGACAGCTGCTGTTGATGCAAAAACAGAATATCAATTATTCACAAAGTTTGAAAATCTAACTAAAAATAAAACTACTATATTAATTTCTCATAGATTTTCTACTGTTAGAATGTCTCATAAAATTGTTGTTATAGATAAAGGAAAAATTGTTGAAGAAGGAACTCATAGAGAGCTTATGAATAGAGGAGGATTGTATGCAAAGATGTTTAGGCTTCAAGCAGAAGGATACAGGGATTATTTTGAGAAGTAGGCAGGTTTAAATAAAAGTATTTCTTTGGTCTAGTATGAGGCTTTTTAGAAAAAAAGGACCGGAAATTATTGATTATACTTTACTTGAGAAAAAAGGGTTTATAAAAAAGAGCAAAGAGAAAAAATTGCCGTTTAAAATAAATTCTGGAGGATTTATTGAACTAGCAGAAGGAGGCAGAATTTCTAAGAGTGAAGAAATTGCAGCTAACAATATTAATAAGGAAATTCAAAGCCCATTTAGTTTTTTAGATAATATTGCAAAAGCTTCTTCTGATTCAACTGCCTTTGTGAATAATGATGCGACAGTCATTAATGATGGGAATACAAATTTACCTTCTGAATTTAATTCAATTAAAGTTAAGATGGATGATTTAGAGTATAAACTTGATACTTTTATTGAGAAATTGAATTTAATAGAGGAAAAAATTGTTAATTTTGAGAAGAAAGTTGGATGAAATAGAGTTTTTATTACATAAATATTTTTATATTGCTAATTAGCTAATAAAACATATGGTCGCGCGAGATGAAATTTTGAAGAAGTTAGAGGCTAGTTTTAGTGGGGGCGGTGCTGCATCTAATATCATTTTCTCGATTGAAGAAATTTGGGAACAAAGAGAGCAAGAATTAGCAGATTTAAGAGCGAAATCTAAGCCTTTAGAGAAACTTATTGTTTCTGCTAATTTTAATGTTGAAAAAGTTTTGTGCGAGTCGTATAATCATTCAATTACGCCGCACTCAGAAAGGATTTATGGCGGGAGATCGCCAGTGTATGATGCTGGCTTTAGCAATAGTATTGTTTTAGATGTTGTGCCTGATAAAAAAGATATTCCAGTGCATAGATTGATTTTTGATGGTGTATCTGGTGTTAGGGGTGGAGATTATATTAAAGTAAAAATACCAAGATATGAAGAAAAGAAGCCCATGCATCATGCCCATATTGAAGAAAGAGAAGATTTCATGTTTTATTTTGACAGAGACTTTCAGGAAGAAGAAAGAGTTATTGAACTGGAGATTCTTTCTTTTGGCGGGCAGGTATTGAGAATTGATAGGGCTGTTGATTATGAGGATTTTATTAAAGAGGAATAAATTTTTTTGGTCGAGTAACTAATCGGATATATCACAACACTATAATCCTTATATAACAGTTTTTATTATTTAGAGTATGGAGGCACATTCTAATTTGGACTATAAAATAAATGTTGCTTTGAGTGAGAAGGAGTTTTCTCAGTTAGAATCAGGTGTTCTTGAAGGCAAGCTTATTTTTAAGAGTAGAGTGAACGGTAAAAACAATATTTTGGCAGAAAAGGATTTGCAGCTTTCTCTTGGTCCTTTGGTCGGGAATTCTGAACATGTTTTTATTGAAATGCTAACCAGCCCTAAAGCTAAAAATAAAGAGTATGAAAGAGTTGCTTTTTATTTTATTCGAATATCAAATGAAGGATATAATGTAATGAGAAAGGCAGGCAGAATAGAAGAGAAAAATGATTTGGGCGGTCGGATCGAGATATATAGAAAAGAGGTCTTTGTTGAGTGATGCCCTAAATAAGTTGTTTTTCTTTTTTTGCCGTAAAAAATATTTTGATGAAGAATAAGTGTGATAAATGAAATATATTTTCTGAAATAGGAAAGATTTTAAGGCAGAGTTTCAGGTCTTTCTCATGCTGAAGAATCACGATGGAAGAATTATGGGAGTTGAGACTGAATATGGCCTTCTTTTACCAGATGAAAAGAAGTCTGATGAATTAATATTTGAACTTAAGGCCAGAGTTCCAGGATTTGTTGCAAATGGATCTAGAATCTATATGGACAGAGATGTTTATGAATGTTCTACTCCTGAAAGAAAATCCTACAGAGAAGTGTTGAAATATGATAAAGCTGGAGAGATATTATGCCGAAAGTATTTACCTCCGAGATTTAACGCAGTCATAGTTAAGAATAATATTGATAAGAGAATGGGTGGAACTGGAGAGAAAGAAGTACTTAATACATTTGGCTGCCACGAGAATTATTTCGTTAAGAAAATAAATGATTATTTTAATTTTTATTTAACGCCTTTCTTAGTTGCTAGAAATATTATGATAGGATCTGGTTTTTTGGATGAAAGCGGGCAATATTTTATATCTCAACGTGCTGATTTTATAGAAAATCATATAAGCAATTATACTACATCTGATAGAGGTTTAATTTCAACAGCAAGAAATGATGAACCTCTGGCACAATGCGGGGGGAAAAAGAGATTTCATTTAATCTGCGGAGATTCTAACATGTGTGAAGATGCAATGGCCTTGAAAATTGGAGCAACTGAATTAATGATTAGTCTTATTGAGGATGGGTTTTTTCCTTTTGTGCATTATGATTCTAAGCAGTCTGTTCAGGATTTAAGAAGAATAAACAGTGAATTTTGCGATTGGAAATTAGAGGGAATGATAAAAGGACCAAAGTATGCTGTTGATTTTCTTAATTTATGTGAAGAAAAAGCCAGAAAAGCATATTATGGCTCTAATCCTGATACAGATATGCTTTTAGATCTTTGGAGAAAAGTAAATTCTGGATTAGCATCTATAAATACTAATCCGAATTTTCTTGTTGGTAAGCTGGATTGGGTTACAAAGAGATTTTTTCTTGAAGAGTATGCGCGCAGCGAGGGTTTGAAATTAAGCGATAGTAAAGTTCAGAGCAATGATATTCAATATCATAGAACTGATGAAGAAAGTTTATTTTATCAAGCACAGGAGGATGGATTGATTGATAAAATAGTCAGTGATGAAGAAATTAGAGATGCAGTTATTGAGTCTCCAGATGATTCTAGGGCTAATTTTAGAGGCAAAGCTATTAGATTATTTGATTCTTATAAAAATATAAAAAAGAGGAATGAATTGAAAATGATCGTAAATTGGGATTATGTGGCGATAATAGATACAATGAGAGCAAATCATATTTTGTTGGGGGAACGCCTTGATGATCCTTCTCGAAATTATAATGAATATTTACTAGAATTTAATAGTTTTCTTAGCAAGTATCTTTAAGAATGAATGGAAAATAATTTATTATAACGCGGAACATAAATAATTGAACGTTGTTTTTATGTTCCCCTAATATAGCCTCAGTGTCAGCGTTCAATTATTCGAGTCCGATGCTTTAATTAAAGAAATGATAATTTTAAATAACTCTCTTTCTTTTAAATTAGATGGAAGATTTTTCGAAAGAGATTAGGGCATATGCACTGAAAAATGCGCTTGAATTTGGCAAATCTAACTCTGGGAAAGTTTTGCCAAAGCTATTTCAGCATGGTTTAAGAAAAGAAGAGATAGGCAGTATAATGCCTCTTGTAAATAGAATTGTGGAAGATGTTAATGGATTATCAAAAGAAGAGGCAGAGAGCGAGTTTGTCAGATATAGGAATTTTATTAAGGAGAAAGAAGAAAAAGAAAGAAGTTTGCCTGAACTGTCAAATATGAGCGGTAAGATGGTTTTCAGAATAGCGCCGTTTCCGTCTGGAGCGCTGCATCTAGGAAATGCGAAAACATATTTATTAAATGCACTTTATGCTGAAAAATACAATGCACGTTTATTGTTTTTTATGGATGATACTATAGGCAGTGAAGAAAAGCAGATTATGCCTGATTCTTATGATTTAATTAAAGAAGCTTTTGATTGGCTCAATGTTAAATATGATAAGCCTATTATTTATAAGTCTGATAGACTGGAGATTTATTACAAATATGCAGAAGAGCTTATAAAAAAGGAGAAAGCGTATGTTTGTTATTGTTCACAGAACGAATTGAGGAAAAATAGAGAAAAAGGAAAAGAATGCAAGCATAGGATTTTTTCTTTAACAGAAAATTTAGCAAGATGGAGATTAATGTTTGAGGCAAAGGAAGGAAGTGCAGTATTAAGATTAAAAACCGATATGAAAAATCCGGATCCTGCTTTTAGAGACAGGGTTTTGTTTAAGATTTCTGACAGAGAACATCCGCGTATTGGAAAGAAATATAGAGTTTGGCCAACATTGGAGATGAGCTGGGCAATTGATGATCATTTATTGGGAATTACACATATTCTGAGAGGAAATGATTTAATGATCGAGACAGTTATGGAAAAATATATGTGGGATATTTTTGATTGGAGACATCCGGAAACTATACATACCGGGCTTATTCGAATAGAGGGAATTGAAGGGGCAAAAGTTTCTAAATCTAAAGCTCAAAAAGAAGTAAAAAGCGGAGCGTTTGTTGGATGGGATGATCCAAGAACTTGGAGCATTCAGTCGTTGAAAAGGAGAGGAGTCAGAGCCGAGGCAATTAGAGAATTTGTTTTTGAGATTGGTTTGAATAAGCAAGACATAGTTATTCCAATTGACAGCTTATATTCTATTAATAGGAAAATGATTGATGCATCGTCTCTTAGATATTCAATTGTTAGTGAGCCTGTAGAACTTGAAGTTTCTAATAAACCTGCAATAAAGAAGGCTTCTGTGCCTATTCATCCTGATAAAAAAGAAGTTAGAACAATTAAAATTGATAAATTATTTATTTCTAAAAAAGATTTTGAGGAATTCAAAGGGAAAGAGATAAGACTTTTGCATTTATATAATATTAAGTTAGCTGATGAAGCTAAGAAGAATATGGCAAAAGCAGAATTTACTACGGTTGATAATAAAAAAATATCAAAAATAAACTGGGTTTCTGATTTTATTATTGCAAGAATTTTAATGCCTGATGGAAAATGGATTTCCGGCTTGGCTGAGAGATCTATTGAGAAATTGAAAATTGGGGCAGTTATTCAATTTGAGAGATTTGGATTTTGCCGTTTTGACGGCAAAATAGAAAATGAAAAGAGCGGGGAGATTTATGAGTTTTGGTTTGGGCATAAATGAGCTATTTTTTCTTGTGCTAATTATTCTTTTTTATTCTCCGTAATACCGCCGCAGCTTGCTGCGGGGATAAAGCTATAAGTT
>JBBSYK010000047.1:0-19604 GCA_038045285.1 Nanobdellota archaeon
TAAAGCAAGATAGAAAGAACTATCTTGCTTTTGTCTGTTGTTTCGGAGATACTATCAACTACAACAATCTTTATAAAAACCTTATTCTGAAAAGGTATATGAGTCAGAGCGACATTTGGACAGAAAGATACCGTCCTGTAAAATTTGAAGAGGTGGTGGGCCAGCAAGAAATATTAAAGAGAGTTAAATCGCTTGTTCAAGCAATGAATATACCTCATCTTATGTTTGCAGGACCTGCTGGAACAGGAAAATCTACTCTTGCTTTGATAGTTGTTAAAGAATTATTTGGTGCTTCGTGGAGAGAAAATTATCTTGAACTGAATGCTTCTGATGAGAGGGGTATTGATGTTGTAAGACAAAAAGTTAAAGATTTTGCACGCACTAAAGCTTTTGAGAATATCCCTTTTAAAGTAATCTTCTTAGATGAAGCTGATGCATTAACAAAAGAAGCTCAACAAGCTTTAAGAAGAACTATGGAAAATTTTACAAATACGTGCAGATTTATTTTAAGCTGCAACTATTCAAGCAGTATAATTGATCCTATACAATCCAGATGTGTTGTATTTCGTTTTAGACTTTTAGAAAAAAAAGATATTGCAGAAGTAATAAGAAAAATAGCTGAAAAAGAAAAACTTACTGTGACTGAGGATTCATTTCAAACATTATATGAGGCTAGTGAAGGAGATTGCAGAAGAGCAATAAATCTGCTTCAGGCAACTGCAGCAATTACAACAAGAATAGATTCTGAAATGATTAATATGATTGCATCTACTACAAAACCTGCAGGTATAAAAGTTGTTCTTGATTATGCTTTGGCAGGAGACTTTGTTAATGCGCGCGATAGACTTTTAGATGTTATGCTAAAGGAAAGCATTGCAGGACCTGACATAATTAAAGCAATACAAAAAGAAATTTGGGCGCTTCCTATAGAGCCTGAAATAAAAGTACGATTAACAGAAAAAACAGGCGAGACAGAATTTAGAATGACTGAAGGCTCGGATGAATTTGTTCAATTGCAGGCATTACTTGCATCATTTGTACTTGCAGGACAAGGAAAGGCAATATAATAAACAAAATGGGGATACAAATTGAATTTAATCCTGATTTGGCATTAAGAAAATATGGAACTAGAAGCAGGGAGGAAAAGGAGTGCCTGCCTGAGAAATTTGAAGTTGGGGGGGTTTATTCCTTTTTAAAAGAAGGACAGAGAAATTATTGGCTAGCAGGTTTAATTCCCCTCTGTGAAACAAAAGGAGACGGAAAGTTATCCAGACCCTTGGCAGCTATTAGAATTATTGAGGCAACACATTTCATGGAGAACGAGAGGGTTTTTACAGGCGGGAAATATGAAGTGCATGAAGTGTTTGATACTAATGATGAAAGGATACATTTTGAGGGAATGAATAAAAGAATTATTCGTTAATTAAATATGAATTATTAAAATAAAATGTTAAATATATACCAAAACTTTACAGAGAAATACAGGCCTAAGAGCTTTAAAGATATATTGGGACAGGAAAAAGCGATAGGGGAAATTAAAGTATTTTTAGGAGAATTCCCTAAAAAAAGAGCTTTATTACTTTATGGGCCTGCTGGGACAGGAAAGACTTCCCTAGTTTTTTCTGCTGCGAAAGAAAATGATCTGGAGATATTTGAACTGAATGCTTCTGATCTTAGAAACAGGACAAAGTTGGAGGAAATTTTAAAACCTGCTTCTATACAGCAAAGTTTGTTAAAAAAGGGGAAGATTATACTTATGGATGAAGTTGATGGTGTAACTGGAACAGATATAGGGGGAATTCCAGAACTAATAAGAGTTTTGGAGATAACTAAACATCCTATCATAATGACCTGCAATGACGTTTGGCAGTCTAAATTCTCTCAGCTTAGACAAAAATGCAAGCTTATTGAAATAAAATCATTATCGAGAGAAATAATCTTATTTATATTGAAGAATATATCGATAAAGGAAAATATAAAAGTAGATTATGAATTTTTAAATAAGCTCGTAATAAAATCTCAAGGAGATGTCAGAGCTGCTATCAATGATTTGCAGTCATATGCTTCTGGTGGAGATATATTAGTTGATGTATCTGAAAGGAGAGATGTAGAAGATAGTATTTTTAATATATTAAAGAAAATATTCAAGGAACGAAGTCCCTTTTTAGATATTTTTGACAGCACAAAGATGTCTTTGGATGAAATATTGCTATGGATAGAAGAAAATATACCTAAAGAATACAAAAATGAAGCACTGGTAAAAGCATACTATTCTCTTGGCAAGGCAGATATTTTCAGAGGGCGAATTTATAAAAATCAAAGCTGGCGTTTTTTAGTTTATCAAAATATATTTCAGAGTGCTGGAATTTCATTTGCAAAATCTTCCCCTCTCCCATTTACTTTTACAAGATATGAGCCTCCAAAACGTATTCTTAAAATATGGCTTCATAATCAAAAAACAGAGAAAAAGAAAACTATTGCAAAAAAGTTTGCTAAAGCAGTTCATTGCTCTACTAAAAGAGCAATGAGAGATTTTGCTCTTTTAAAGAGCATAATCAATAATCAAACAATTCATAAACAACTAAAGCTTTCTGAAGATGAGATCGATTTTTTGAATAAATAAATCACTTTAAAGCTTTTTCATAAATCTCATTGACTTTCTGCCAATTAACAATATTCCAAAAAGATACTATATATTCTGCACGTTTATTTTGATATTTTAAATAATAACTATGCTCCCAGAGATCAAGGCCTAAAATTGGGATATTTCCATTCATTACTGGTGAATCCTGATTAGATGTGATAAAAATTTCAAGTTTTTTGTTGTTTAGAACAAGCCATGCCCAGCCAGAGCCAAAAACTTTCATCGCAGCATCTGAAAATTGCTCTTTGAATTTATCGATGCTGCTAAATTTTTTTATAATTGATTCTACAATCTTTCCTTCAGCATTTACATTCTTTTTCAATAATTCCCAGAATAATGAATGATTTAAATGACCTCCGCCATGATTGCGCACTGCTGTTCTGATGTCTTCTGGTACAGAATTAAGGTTTTTTAGGAGATCTTCAACCTTGCTATTATCCAATTCAGGATGCTTTGCCAATGCATCATTTAATTTATCAACATAAGCTTGATGATGCTTTGTATGATGAATTTCCATTGTTTTTGCATCAATATACGGCTCTAGAGAGTCATAAGCATAAGGTAATTTAGGCAATGTGCACTTCATGATTAATATGGATAGATTGAGATTATAAATCTTTCTTAGAGCATGCTGCTAGTTTTTATCTTCTATAATTCGCCTTTAGAAAAGCAACGCATTCTAACATAAGAACAAAAAATATTAAGTCTATAACTCCAAAAAGACTAACGAAAATAATATGCGGAATGCTATTAAAAAAGAAATAATAAAAAACTATTAAACAATAAGCGAACTTGTAAAGTGCACCAATCTTAATCAAATCATAATTTCTTTGTAAATCGCCCCTATAAATAAAATAATAACCTACACCGATAACCAACAAAAATGCACCTATCAAAGAAATGTATCCTCCGAAAGAAGGCAGTTTTTCCGGTATTCCCAAAAATTCAAAGGCAAATCCATAAAAGAACATAAAAATTATTCCTAATACAATGTCATAGACTGAAGAAATCAAAAATATGGAGCGATAATACCTCTCACGAACTTGATTCATTATTTTAAAGGTAAAAATAAGTTTATAAATCTTTTCAAATAAAGAAAGATTTTATAAATGCTGTTTTTCTTCTATAAAAATAATATGGCGGAAAAAGCAACGTGTGGAATTTGCAATATAAAATTTAAAGATGCGAGCGGTCTTGCTCAACACAATGCTGCAAAGCATCCATCCAATTCATCTTCTCCGGCTCAAAGCAATACTGTTTCTGATTCAAGTTTCAACTTCAAAAAACTAAAAACTTGGATAATTGCTCTTATAATTTTAGGGTTTATTTTTTGGATAGTCTCTGCTTCTTTTGGCAAAGACAAAGCATGTAAAACTGATCCTGTTACAGAAATTAATATTGGAAGTCATCAGAATTTAGATTTGCATATTCATGCAGATTTGGAAATAATAATTGATGGTATTTCAAGAGAGATTCCTTCAAACATAGGAATTGGGCCTGGAATAATGAGGCCTATCCATACACATGATAATTCTGGAGAAATTCATATGGAGGGGCCATGTATCAGAGATTTCAAATTAGGAGAATTTTTCCTTGTATGGGGGAAAAGGCTTGATTCTTCCTGTATTTTAGATTCCTGCATACAAAATGGAGCTATTGAAATGATGGTTAATGGGAAAGAGAACAAGGAGTTTGATAATTATATTATGGAAGATCAAGATAAAATTTCTATAAAGTTTACTTCTGATAAAATTTAAAATCCGATAAGATTTAGAATAATTGATCTTAACTTTAAAGTGGTAAATTGAAAGAAAGATTTATAAATTGAATATTTCTTGCTGTTGTTATGAATAATCAAGCACTACTTCAAGCAAGCGGATATATTGCTTTAGGATTAGGAATTGGAGGATGGTCTGTTAGTAAATATGTTATGGGTCCATTTATTGAAAAATATTTCTCGGAGAAAGAAAAAAATTTAGAAGAAGTTAGAATTCTTGGAGCATATATAACAGTTTGTGATAAAATAGCAGAAGAAAGAGCAAAGGCAATGGTAGAATTAGGAAAAACTGACAGACCAGCAAAAGAAATATCTGATATGATAATCGCAACCTTGCCTTATCCATGTTTTTCTGAAGAACCTGAAAAAGAATGAAGTTGCAAAATACAAAGGTTTTTTAATGATATTATTTCAGATTTTATATGGAAAATAAGAATGTTGGAATATTAATTTTGGGAATTAGTGTATTAATAATATTTATTATCCTTCTTTTTAATAATGCGATGAAGGAGATTGTTATGGGGGGATGCCCGGCTGTTCATCAGGGATTAAGCTGTCCAGCTTATAGAACCATTAATCAACAAACATATCTTGCACTAGCAATTGTTGGAATTTTGTTTATAATAGGATTTGTGTTAATTTTCTCCAAACCTAAAGAAAAAATTGTTATAAGAAAAATAAAGGAAACTGAAGAAAAAAGAAAGATAAATGTATCTGATTTTACTTCAGATGAGAGAACAGTATTAAAAATTATTCAACAGGAAGGTACAATTTTTCAAGCAGATCTTATAGAAAAAACCGGCTTTGGAAAGGCAAAAATTACTCGTATATTAGATCGATTAGAAGGCAGAAGCGTAATAGACAGAAAACGAAGAGGAATGACGAATGTTGTGGTGTTGAAAGAATAATCTTTTTTACTACTTTTTTAGATAAAGATTTTAAGGAAATATTTAAAAATAGACTCTCTATTGAATGATTATGGAAAAAGATTTTCAAAGTCTAGTAGGCAAGTTAATTAATGTTATTATAGGAGACATAATAATATTAAAGGCTCCCAATAGAGATGGTATATCTGGGTTTGTGGCAAAAATACGCGAATATATAGTAGAATTATCACATGAAGATCCTAATAACAAAATGACTTTTTATCATGATGCTGGTTCTAATATTCTTAATTTAAGATTATCAAAAGGAAACAGATGGTATTATCTTGGGGATTTTGATACTGAGAAAATTAAATTTGCGCAAACTCCCTACTTTAGTTCGCGAGCAAGCAAATTTAATTTTCGAGGTGCTCAAGAACCCGAACACGCCCCGGACTTTAGTCCGAGGGTTCTTGACAATTATGAAGTAATTAATTCAAGGAAACAATAAATCTATATTTGCTGTATAAAATCTAATATTTTTCTTTATAAAATCTAATATTTTCCAAATAGAAAATTTTATTACGGCATATAATCTATAGTCTTATGGCTATAAGAGACTTTTTACGAAAACTTTTTGGAGAGGAAGGGACTGAAAAGAAGCAAGAAATTAAGAAAATCCAATATGGAGAATTGGCTGTAAAGATTTCTGCCGAAATGGATTTATATAAAGGGGAAAGCAAAATTGCAAAGAAAGAATTATTGAACAACGTAACTAATTTTGTTTCGCAAGTTAAGAATGAAATATTGATATTACATGAAATAGACTTGAATAAAAGGAAAGAAATAGAAAAAATAAAACAAATTACCCTTCAAAACCTGAAAGGTTATATTTCTCACTTGCATAAATTAGCTGATGAACTTTCAGCTCTTGATAGTGATGAAACTAAGGAATACGCTAACAAAGTAATTTCTATTTTAATTAAATTTGATAATGTTTCCCGAAGCAGTTTTGAGAAAGCTACTATTCTTATTGGCGCTCCATTAGAAAAAATAAGATTTATTATTAAGGAATTTACAACAAATCATAATAATATAATTAGCAGCAATAATGAATTATTTGAGAGAATAGAAGCATTATCCTTTTTACAGAATATTTATCATAGACATAATTCTTTAGATAAAACGATAAAAGAAAGTGAAAAAGAATTTATGCTATTATCTGACAGCTTGCAGCAAACTGATCAAAGAGGGAATAGTAAAAAGGAAGAGCTAGATGCTGTTATTGCCAGCGAATCTTATAAATCTTTATTAGACAAAAAGAAGCATAGAGAAGAGGAGATTAGTCAATTAAACGCTCAAATAATAAAGATTAAAGATAAAATTGATCTAAAATCTTTATCGAAAATTTATCATGATGATGCTAAAAAGAGCAAAATTATTGAAGCATATCGAAATAATTTTATTTTAGCCCTGGATAATTATTCATCAAAAGATATTTCCGATATTGTTGAATTTAATAATCCTAGCCTTGATTTTAATGTTAGGTCTGCATTAATTGAATTAAATGAAAAAAGACTTGCTCTAAAAGAAATACCTATTTATCCTTTAGAGGATAAAATGCATAATGTAAAAAATGAAATTAATCAGCTGAATATTGAATCAAACTCGATTAAAAGTGAGATTGAAAGCAATAAAAGAAAGCAAGAAAAATTAAAAGAAAAATTGAAGAGTTTGAAATCTGAATTAAGTGAGTGTGCTGCTAAGCTATCATGGAATATTGAGAATTTTAATAATTATTAATTCTAATAATTCCAAGTGCAATAATAAAAGTTGTAAAAAGTTGAAATAAAGGAGTAAGACCTATGCCGAAAAGAGTCGGCATGTATGGGCTGTAAAACCATCTTCCTTCAGTTATAGCGCGCAGCTCTATAACAACTGCTAAAAATAATCCTGAAATTATTATGATTAAATAATCAATTTTCTTAGGTTTATTTATCCAGATAATATTTTTATTTTTTATGGAAAGCAAAGAAAAAATAATAATAATTAAAAACAAATCACCTGCTGAAGAATAAAGTATTCTTGTTATGTAGTAATTTACATCATTCCTCAAAGGTTTCTTGTTCCAATCATAAAGAGGAGAGTGCGAAATTTCCCAGAATAAATTAAGCAAGAATGCCAGTATAAAGAATAAGACAATTATTTTTATTTTCTTTTTCATTTATTTTTTTGGTGATATTTATATTCTGCTGTACTTACATAAGAAATTAAAATCATTAAAACATCAATAAAAACACAGCTTGAACATATTTTCTTCAATATGAAAATCTGAATAAAAATGAAGTAAATTGCAATTAGTGCTCCTAATATTGATGCAATTAAATAAATAATCTTGAATTTTTTATTCATTATAGAAAAGATATACAAAAATAAAAATATGATAAAACTGATGAGGCCGAGTACGGCAACTTTAGCACCTAAAAATTTTCCATAAATTGACTCCTGCACTTCTAAACAAGAACCAAGAGTTGAGCAAAGATATGAATCATTCCCTGAAATAAAGGACAGATATGCTGTTAAAAATATTTCCAATGCGATAAATAAAAAAATTATAGAAATGAATAAATTCTTTTTCTGTATAATCATTTCACATCTGCTCCAATAGCTTCACTTATATTTTTATAGCCGTCCTTATTTAACATTTTAGTTATTCCTAAGTTTATATTACTGATCAATTGAGGGCCTTCGTAAACCATTCCCGTAATTAAAGCAACCAAACTTGCACCAAATTTAATTTTTTTGTAAGCATCTTCTGCATTGAATATACCTCCAACACCTATCAATATAAACTTTCTTTTTGTTCTTTTATAAATATATCTCAATTGATTGTTGGCCTTTTCTTCAACAGCTTTTCCGGAGAGACCCCCTTTTCCTAAAGAATGATTTTTAGTGAGATTAGAGCATACAAAACCATCTATTTTATATTTAAAAGAAATAGATATTATTCTATCGAGGTTTTTTATTGTAATGTCTGGAGATAATTTAACAAATATTGGTTTTTTAATTTTGAGTTTATTAATTTCTTTTAAAAGATTTTCATAAAGATCTGGCTTATGAAAGGGCTGTCCTCCAAAAGAATTTGGACAGCTGATATTTATTACAAAAAAATCTCCGATGTTATTAGTTTGAAACTTTTCTAATGTGTATGCATAATCCTTAATTCCTTTATTAGTGTTTGAATTTTCTTTGCAATTTGTTTTTGCAACACTTATTCCAAGAACTATGTTATGTTTTAAATTTTTCAATTTTTTAGATATTTTATCTGCACCCTTATTGTTTAATCCAAGATGGACCCATATGCTCTTTTTTTCTGGAAACCTTATTAATCTTATTCCACTATTTCCCGGACATTCATTTGCAGTAATACTTCCTGCTTCAATAAAACCAAACCCAACATCTTCTACAATATTTACAAGATCGGCATTTTTATCAAATCCTGCTGATAAGCCGACAGGATTATTAAATTTTATACCTAAAATTTTCTGCTCTAACACTGGATTTTGATAATTTAGAATTAATGATGTTAAGTATCTTGTAAGAAAATTAGAACCTAGAAATTTTCCAATGTTGATAAAGAGATTGTGAGCTCTTTCTGGATCAAATTTGAACAATATAGGTTTAATAATAGTTTGATAAATAGAGCCTATAACTCTATTTCTTAATATGATGATTTTTTCCATAATATTTAAAATATTTTGACTTCTTAAATTATTGGATGAAACTAGTTTTACCAAATGGTTTAAATATTACCTTTAATGATGACAATTATACGTTCAAAATTATATGTCATTCAGAGAATTTATTAAGGAATTAAATGGAAGTAAGGTTGAAGGAGAATTGCTTAAAACGTTTTTTTATTCAATTTTAACTTCTTTTATAGTTTTGATTGTATTATATTATTTAAAACTCGAAAATGTCGCAGATTTTTTCCCTAAATATGGATTTTTCTTATTTTTTGCTGCTATTAGCTATGGACTTATTTTGGCTGCATTGAGACAAGTAAGGGCATATAAGGAATTTCCCTGCATGAGCGGAATGATGATTGGAATGACTACGGGAATGATTGCTGGATTCTTATCTGGATTCTATGTTGGTGCTACAAATGGAATGTTTGTAGGGGGGATATTTGGAATTATTGTGGGCATTTGGCTAGGTGTTTGGATGGGAAGATGCTGCGGCATAATGGGGATGATGGAAGGAATTATGGCAGGGTTTATGGGAGGATTAATGGGAGCAATGACTGCTGTAATGTTATTAAATGACCATTTGCACGAAGCTTCAATTATAATCTTTTTAATCAGCAGTATTATTCTTATAGCACTTAATTACATGGTGTATAGAGAAATGAAAGAAAATGAGAGACAAATTCAAGAAGATCATATGATTACAATTATAGTTACATTTTTCCTTATTATAATTACTACTTGGCTAATGGTTTATGGGCCGAGAAGCGGATTGTTTGGATGATGTTACCTTTAGAAAGTAGTATTGAAAGAAAGATTTATAAACTCTGTTTTTTATAGAAAAGCATGCAAAATTGGGAAATACTTTCAGGCTTAGAAATAAGATAAAAAGAAAAATTATTGATTTTTTGTGGAATAAAATATAATGCCTTAAATAATTGACAATATAGCAGAAACTAGTTTCACACTAATGTTTATAATCTAATTTTATCTTCATATTTAATGAAAAACACAACAATACTGGCATTAATATTATTAATGATTATGGCTGGTGCATTTTTTGTATTTAATAAAAAAGATTCTAATGATTATGAAGGAGATGTGCAAATAATTACTGGAGATGTTCAGAAAATAACTCTTAGTTCGAAGAATTTAAATTATTATCCAAATACTATTAAGGTTAAAGAAGATAAGCCTGTTGAGTTGACTCTTGACGAGAGTGTTACTGGATGTTTAAGATCCTTTACAATAAAAGACCTTGGTGTTTCAAAATATATGAGAACGCCTAGCGACAAAATAACATTTACGCCGACAAAGAAAGGCACATTTACATTTGCTTGTTCAATGGGTATGGGTTTCGGGAAGTTGATTGTTGAATAAAATTTATATTACTATAACGTGGAACATAAATAATTGAACATTGCTTTTATGTTCCCCTAATATAGCATCGGTCTCGAATAATTGAACGCGGACACCGATGCTATAATTAAAAGTAGAATTCTAGGAAATTGAGAAAAACATTGAGAATTTAAAACAACGGAAGACTTATAAACTATAGTTATTCTATAGAGATATGATAACAACAATTCAATTGAATGAGAATGTAAAGAATGCTTTAGACAGAATGAAATCTAATAAAGAAACTTATGAACAAGTAATCTTAAATTTAATGAAAATTGCTGAAAAATGCCAAAGAGAACAACAGCAATTGCTTATTGAAGGATGCAAAGTTATGGCTAAAGAAAGTTTAAAAATAACTAAAGAATTTGAAGCTATTGAAAATTTAGATGATTGGGAATGGTAACAAGATGATTATTAAAAGAGGAGACATTTTTCTTGCAAATTTAGAACCTATAAGAGGAAGTGAACAAGGCGGAATTAGACCTGTTCTAATAATTCAAAATGATATTTCGAATAAACATTCTCCAGTAACTATCATTGCAGCAATAACCTCAAGAATATTTGATAAAGAATTTCCAACCAATGTTTTTGTTTCAAAAGAAGACTCTAAATTAGACAAAGACTCAACTATTTTATTAAATCAAGTTAGAACTATTGATAATTCAAGATTAATAAAAAGAATTGGCTCCCTTGATAATTTTATTATAAAACAAGTTGACAAATCCTTGAAAGTTAGTTTATCTCTTGATTAGAGGAAAATATTGAGGCGTTAATCCAGATATAAATTAAAAAACAATTGTTTTTATATAAAACAATATATTTATAAAAAATAAAAACAATAACAATTATATGCAAGAATTAAAATTCCTAAAGTTTGTAGAATTTTTTTTAGCTAACCTGTATAAAGAATTTTATATTCTGGAGCTTGCTAGAAAACTGAAAATTCTCTTCAAGAAGCCATATTTCTATTATGTAATTTTAATTTTTTTAGCTTATGTAATTCTAAATGTAGTTCTTAGTGGCTTTTATAACACCATTCCTCTAATCTTGGTTTATGCGAAGACAGTTAATTGGCTCAAATTGGGCGTCTCTCTTTTTCTGACTTTAATAATAGGATCTTTAATAGCTTTTAATTCAGTCTTGATTTATATTAAATATAAGGAAAGAAAGAAATGTAAAAAAGAACTGACTTTGAGCAGTGCTGGTGCGATTGGCGGATTAATTACTGGAGTCTGTCCACTGTGCGTTACAGGATTTATCCCGCTGATATTTGGGATTGTTGGAGTTTCTTTTTCTTTAGCTAGCCTACCACTTCAAGGAATTGAAGTCCAGTTTTTAGTAGCTGCTATTCTTATAATAAGTTTAGTAAATCTTTCTAAAAACAAATAATGCAGTACAGAAAAGCTTAAATAGTGATATGTACAGAAAAGTCATATGATAAATAAAAGCATATTTTCCGAATGTCATAAAGAAGGGTTCAATGAGGAAGAAATCTACGAAGCGTATAAAATCTTTTTTGGAACACTAGGTTCAGAATCTAGACTAAGGATTATTAATCTTCTTAGAAAAGGAAAAAAGAATGTATCTGAAATAATAATAGAGTTAAATATGGACCAAACAGCTGTTTCACATGATTTATCAAGATTAAAGAGATGCGGTTTTGTAAAATCAGAGATTGAGGGAAAATTTAGATCTTACAAATTAAATGAAGAAACAATAGAGCCGTTAATGGGACTAATTGATAAACATATGTCTCAATACTGCATTCACATTTTGCATCAAGGAGGAAAGAAGCATGAATAAAGAAAATAATGCTATTCTTGTCATAGTAATTACGTTAGTTGTTTTTTTAGTTCTGGGCGGTTTTGGAATGATGGGTTTTGGTAATTATGGAGGGATGTATGGTATGATGAATGGATTTTATGGAGGCTTTGGTTTCATGTGGATCTTTGGATGGTTAATTATGATTTTAGTTTTAATTGCTCTTGTTTTATTTATAATGTGGCTAATTAAACAACTTACCGGAGATGAAAGGAGGAGAAAATGACATTTTATGCCAGAGAGCACTGGGAGAATGTTTACCAAACAAAAACTCCTAATGAAGTAAGCTGGTATCAAGAAAAACCTCAGACATCACTTGACCTAATAGCAGAAACAGGATTGGATAAATATAGCATGATTATTGATATTGGCGCAGGAGATTCAAAGCTTGTAGATAATCTTCTTGCTCTTGGTTATAGAAATATAACTGTATTAGATGTGTCATCTGTGGCATTGGACAGAGCAAAAAAAAGACTAAGAAGAAAGGCAGACGATATTAAATGGGTAGTGTCTGATTTAAGAGAGTTTGAAACAAATGATAGATATGACATTTGGCATGATAGGGCTGTTCTCCATTTCTTAACAGATGAAGAAGATATTAACAAATATGTGAATTCTGTAAGACAATTCTTAAAACCAGCAGGATATTTGATTATTTCAGTGTTTTCTTTTAATGGTCCCAAAAGATGCAGCGGATTAAATGTAAGACCATATTCAGAAGATTCTATGAAAAAGTTGTTTAATGATTTTAAGCACGTAAAAAGCTTCGAGGAAAGGCACATCACCCCATCTGGATCAGATCAAATTTTTATATATAACATATTTAGAAAGAAAGGAGGAGAAAATGAAAAAATTTAAAATAACTATATCTGGAATGCATTGCGCATCGTGTGCAGGAAATGTTGAACGTAGCTTAAGAAAAGTTCAAGGCGTAAAAAATGTTTCAGTTAGTTTAATGACTAACAAAAGTATCGTTGAAGTTGAAGACAATGTTTCTGAAGAAGCATTAAAGCAAGCGGTTGCAAGAACAGGATATAAAGCAGTAGAGGTACAAACAGGATAATCATTATGGAACATGAACATCACACAGAATCATTTGAAGAGCAGGAGATGCGCCTCTGGAAGCGAAGGCTTTGGGGTGCATGGGTATTTGCAATTCCAATTGCAATACTTATGATATTGGAGAGATTCTTTAAAATTATGCCCTTTGGCGAGCTCACTTCCCTCATCATTTTTCTTATTGGATTTCCGGTTATATTCTTCTTCGGATGGGTGACTATTAAATCAGGAATAAGAGGATTTATCAGTTTTTACTTTAGCATGGACTCCCTTATCGCACTAGGAACTTTTATAGCTTATGCAACAGGCATTTTAGCGTTTTTCATCAATGTACAAGATTACTCTGGTGTTTCTGCCATGATTATGGCGATATTTATCGCAGGAAAATATATAGAGACTAAAGCTAGAGGCAAGGCAAGTCAGGAAATCAAAAAGCTTCTTGAGTTAGGCGCTAAAAAAGCAAGAGTTTTAAGAGGAAAAAATGAAGTGGAAATTTCAATAGATGAAGTAAAAATTGGTGATATTATAGTTATTAGACCGGGAGAGAAAATTCCAACCGATGGTATTATTATCAAAGGGCAAAGTGCAGTTGATGAAAGTATGATTACTGGGGAAAGCATGCCAGTTGAAAAGAAAATAAAAGATACAGTTATTGGAGCAACTATTAACCAAGATGGTATTCTTTATGCAAAAGCAACCAAAATAGGAAGAGACACATTCCTCGCCCATATTATTAGTCTTGTTGAAGAGGCTCAGGGAACAAAGGTGCCTATTCAAAAAGTTGCTGATAAAGTTACCAATATTTTCGTTCCTGCAATATTAGTTCTAACAGTATTAACCTTCGTTGGATGGGTAATATTCTCGGGAGATTGGAGTATGGCTATTGGCGCATCAATCTCTGTTCTCGTTATTGCTTGTCCATGTTCTTTAGGACTTGCAGTTCCAATAGCTTTGACAGTTGGTTCTGGAATGGGTGCAAAAAGAGGAATATTAATCAGGAAAGGAGAAGCAATCCAAACCATGAAAGAAGTTAAGATTATTGCATTTGATAAAACAGGAACAATAACAAAAGGCAAACCAGAAGTTACTAATTTTGTTAGTAAAGTTAAAGAGGATTATTTCTGGGAAGTTGCAGGAAGTTTGGAACATCTGAGCGAACATCCAATCGCTAAGGCAATTGTTGCAAAAGCAGCTCTCAAGAATTATAAAAAATTTACGGGTTTCTCAGTAGTGCGAGGCAGAGGCTTGGAAGGAAAGCTTGGAAATAAAAAAATAGTGATTGGAAATAGAACTTTGATGAATGAAAAAAGTATATCTTTCAAGATAATAGAACAGCAGATTAAGGGCTGGGAGGAAGAAGGCAAAACTACTATGATCGTTGCAGAAAATTCTAAAGTTATTGGTGCTGTTGCTGTTGCTGATGCAGTAAAAGATGATTCTGTTAAAGCTATTGGCGCCTTGAGGAGAAGAGGATATAGAACAGTTATGATTACTGGAGACAATGAAACAACAGCTAAAGCCATAGCTAAACAAGTAGGTATTGATGAAGTCATTGCAAATGTGCTTCCAGAGGAAAAGGCAAAGAAAGTGGGGGAATTGCAAAGGAGAGGCATGGTTGCATTTGTAGGAGATGGAATTAATGATGCTCCTGCGCTCAAACAAAGTAATGTTAGTATTGCTATGGGATCTGGGAGTGATATTGCAATTGAAGTGGGTGATATTGTACTTGTTAAAGGGTCCTTAATCGGAGTTGTTCAGGCAATTAATTTGTCAAAAGCAACATTCAGAAAGATAAAGCAAAATTTATTCTGGGCATTTGGATATAATGTTATTGCTATCCCTCTTGCAGTTGCCGGCGTATTGAATCCTATCGTTGCTGAGTTGGCAATGGCATTATCATCAATAAGTGTTGTTACGAATGCTAATTTATTAAGAAGAGCAAAGATATAGATCTGAAACTAGTTTCACAAAAGAGCTTATATAATCATTATCCAACAAACTGATATGTCATTTAAACAATTTACTAAAGAATTGAGCGGAAGTAGGGTTGAAGGCGAGCTTCTTAAAACTGTCTTTTATTCTTTAATTACTTCTTTTGTCGTTATAGGGGTTCTATATTTATTAATCCTCAAGAATGTAACTAACTTTATTCCCAAGTATGGATTCTATTTATTTTTAGCAGCTATAAGTTACGCTTTAATATTGCCTGCAATGAGGCAAGTAAGGGCATACAAACAGTTTGGATGTATGTCTGGAATGATGATTGGAATGACTGTGGGAATGATCGCTGGATTTATGGGTGGTTATTTTATAGGTGCAACAAATGGAATGTTCATTGGAGGCGTATTTGGGATGATAGTTGGTTCCTTGCTAGGAATTTGGATGGGTTCTTGCTGCGGCATAATGGGGATGATAGAAGGAATTATGGCTGGATTTATGGGGGGATTAATGGGAGCAATGTCATCTGTGATGTTATTAAATGACCATCTTAAATTGGCAACTGTGATTATCTCAATATTTACCGCAATTATTTCTTTAAGCTTAAATTATATGATCTTTTTTGAAATGAAGGAAAATGAAAGACAAAAGGAAGAAGATCATCGTATGACGATTATAATTACCTTCGTTCTCATCATATTAACTACATTGCTTATGGTATATGGACCAAGGAGCGCATTATTTCAATAGACTTAAATATTGAAAGGAGGTATTAAGAAAATGGAAATAAAAAGAAACATATTATGGATGAGCATGATTTTTATTGTTTTAGTTGTAGCTGGATTCTTTTTGAATTCTGGAAGTAGTATAGGAAATGGCCTTAGTGGCGCAGTAGTTAACGCCGCTGCAATCACTACATCTGGTGACATTCAGGTTGTTAAAATGCATGTGGAAGGATCACAATATGTTTTTGAGCCATCTAGTGTCAAGAAAGGCGTGTCTGTAAGGTTAGAAGCAGATGTTTCTAGAATGCCTGGATGTTCTAAAGGGATTATTAGCTCCGAATTAGGTATAAGAAAAACTTTCAGCTCTAATGATAATACTTTAGAATTTACTCCAACTAAAGCAGGAACATTTTATTTCGCCTGCTCTATGAATATGTATAAAGGAACCCTTACAGTTTTAGAATCAGATGGGTCAAAGTCTAATTATGTTCAAACACCCGCTTCTTCTGGAATGACTTGCGGAGCCGGTGGTGGAGGATGCGGCTGCGGAGGATAAAATAAGAATTATAATTCACAAAGTTTAAATAGTATATGTATTATAATAGCATATGTTAAATAAAAACATAATGCATCACGTATATAATGAAGGTTTCAAAGAAGGAGAAGTTTACGAGGCGTATAAGATATTTTTTGGAACATTAGTGTCTGAATCAAGATTAAAAATTATTAATTTACTGAGGAAAGAAGAAAAAAGTGTTTCTGAAATTGTTGAAGCGTTAAAACTTCCACAACCAACTGTTTCACATGATCTGGCCAGATTAAAAAAGTGCGGATTTGTCAAAGTTAAAACTGTTAAGAACTTCAGGCATTACTCTCTTAACGAGAAAACAATAGAGCCACTTATGAGCTTGATTGATTACCACATGGCTGAATATTGCATACATATTCTTCATGAAACGAAAGGAGAGAAGAAAAATGAAAAGTAAAATATTCAAAGAGTGTGTTTGTTTAATATGCTGTACCCGTTATAAGAATAAAAATAATTTAACTTTGTGTTATCCTATTTGTAGAATAAATAATCATTGTAAAGAATGCGCGGAGAATTTTTAAATGAAAAATAATCACAGATTATTATTTAGCGATATGAAATTATGCAGTGCCTGTTGCATTACGGTAAAAAATAAAAAGGTCATTGATAAATGCGAGGCATGGTGCAAGAAAGATAAAAATTGCAGTCATAAAACTAAATGTGATTTAAATTTTGTTGAAATGAGGCAAAAATAAAGTGAAAAAAGCATTTATAGATATTAAAGGAATGGATTGCGCATCATGCGTTTCAAATATAGGGAGAAGTTTGAAAAAGGTTTTAGATGTTAAAGAAGCCTCTATAAATTTAAAGAAATAATATGGAAAATAAACATGTCGGATGGATAATGATGGGCATTTCAATCTTAATTGTATTGCTAGTATTCTTATTTAATAATACCTTAATGGCATCAGTAAGAAACAGCTGTTTTATTCAACATGGTGATGTTAAATCATGTGAGATGTATGATAGTGTAAATTATCAGACATATTTAGCTTTGGGCATCGTAGGAGTATTGATTATCTTTGGCTTATTTTTGATCTTTTCAAAACCAAATGAGAAAGTAGTAGTTAAAAAAATTAAAGAGAAGAAAATTGAGAAAAAAGTAGATTTGTCTTCATTTAGACCAGAAGAGAAACAAGTCTATAATCTTGTTAAAGAAAATGGTGCAATGTTTCAGGCAGATTTAATTGAGAAGACTGGATTTAGTAAAGCACGTATGACTAGAATTATTGATAAACTTGAAGGCAGCGGTCTTGTGGAAAGAAAAAGAAGGGGCATGACGAATGTTGTTGTACTAAAAGAAGATTAAAATGATAACAAGAAAAGAGGTTTTAATTTTTGTATTATTATTAATTACGCATCTAATTCACATTATAGAAGAAGTTCTAGGAAATGCGTATTTTATAGACTCTCTTTATAAGAATCTAACAAATTTCTTAATAATAAATATTATCTTATTGGCTATACCGATAGTTTTATTGTTTTATGTTATAAGAAGGAAAAGAATAGCTTATCACTTTAGCATTATTTATGGTTTAATAATGATTTTTGATGGCCTAGACCACGTTATTAGAAAATATGCTGGGGTTTATAGCGGATTTGCTTTAGTTATTTTAGGATTGCTTTTAGTTTATTATTTATGGAAAGAATCCAAAAGTTTGAAAGGAGGTAAAGAAAAATGGTAAATCAAAATTTAGGAAAAGTAGACAGAATATTAAGATTTGCACTGGCTTTTTGGTGGCTTGGACCTTGGGCGTTAAGGACAAATATTGAATGGCTTAACTGGATAATAATTGTGGTTGCTTTGATTGCTTTATTGGAGAGTTTCACTGGATGGTGTGGGTTGCATAGCTTATTTAGAATAAACAATAAGAATCAATAAACTGAAAGGAGGTAAAAATAAAAGTGGCAGAAAAATTAAATGTAAAAAGAGTTTCTTTAAGCTTGGCTTATGTTACTGCAATAGTCTCTATAGTTTGTGCTTTATTGCTTGCAATTTTCCCTAATGAGAGCATGAGATTGCTCGGTTCTATATTTCATGGATTAGATATAAGTAAGATTGCAGTTGCTATAACTTGGAGCGGTGCTATATTGGGAACAGTTGTTGCTATAGTACTGGCATTGATTGCTGGATGGCTTTTTGCAAAAATATATAACTCTATAGAAGGTTAAAGGAGCATGACGATATTTAATGAATGGTTAATATTTTCATTAATATTATTTGTAATTTGGATAATTATATTTATATTTAGTGGAAGTAAAAAAGAGATGTTGATAGTTAGTGCTTTAACTATGCCGTTCGGTTTAACTGAACCGTTGTTTGTCCCTAAATATTGGAATCCGCCTTCTTTATTTAATCTCACAACAAATACTGGTTTTGATATAGAAAGTTTAATCTTTAGTTTTGCAATTGGAGGCATAGGCTCTGTGATTTATGAGACAATTTTTAAGTCAAGCCATAAACAGATGAATTCCACAGAAAGACATCATAAAAGACATAAATATCATCTCTTATCATTATTTTCACCAATAATAGTATTTATCCCATTTTTCTTGTTTATAGATATAAATCCAATATATTCTGCAAGTCTAGCAATGCTTGTTGGAGGCATAGCCTCAATGTTTTGTAGGTCTGATTTAAAGAGAAAGATTCTTTATGGGGGAATATTGTTTTTAGTTTTATACTTTTTGTTCTTTATATTCTTCAATAATCTTTATCCATACGCGGTAGAAATATTCTGGGATCTATCTGCTTTATCTGGAATTTTAATATTAAATGTTCCTTTAGAAGAATTAATATTCGCCTTTACATTTGGTATGATGTGGAGCAGCATTTATGAGCATTTCAAATGGTACAAATTATATCAACGGAAATAAATTTTCGGAAATTTTTCCCTTTGGTAGACAGGGAAATAAAGACTAATAATTAATTTCTTTCACTATAGAGAACTTTGAATAACCCTTATTGTCAAGATAATGCCCTTCAGGCATAAGGAAAACTATTAGAATCAATCCAATAATCTAGCTTACCCATTATCTTT
>JBBSYK010000048.1:0-16488 GCA_038045285.1 Nanobdellota archaeon
CAACAGAGCAAGATTATCTTATTTTGATAAGATTAGATAATATGTACGCAAGGCTCTGCGGAATATAAGAATTAAATAAATTGCAATGATTAATGCGGCGGCGCTTATGAATTGCACAGAGCTAAAGAAAGGCAGTGAGACAATTCTTCTATCGCAAGGGACTATTATGTTTTTGGTTAATGGACATTGATCTCCTTTGTTGCAATTATTTCCTCTTATTAAAACAATATTTTGTGTTCCATCGCTTTTACAATTTTCATATGTATTAATTCTATACTCACATTCACCAGTGCAATAACTTTTAGTACATGTACATTGAATAAGCTGGTTTTGAGAATTTTTTGTTCCTGGAGAATTACAAGTTTCTGGAAGCGGGCATGATGGGGTAGCTATTCCGTCGCATTCTTCTTCATTTCCATTTACAACATTGTCACCGCAGATTGCAGTTACTATAATATTTACTGGTGTAGATGTAGTTGCTGCATCTTCATTGTCAGTTGCTTTTGCAGTTAATGAATATGTTCCTGCTGTTAATCCAGTTAATGAAGCAGTATATGGAACAGTTGTGTCTTCACTTATTTTATCTGCTCCATAGTAGAATTCTACGCTACTAATACTTCCGTCAACATCACTTGCTTCGGCTGTTATTGGGATAGTTGGACCTCCTTCAATGAATGTTGCTCCATTTGTTGGGATTGTGATTTTAACTGTTGGAGGCTGATTTATTTTTTCAAATTTTGCATTGATTGTGTAAGATAATCCTTTATCAGGAGTATAAACTCCGCCCCCTATATCTTGCGGGCATCTTAGCTTGATTGTACATTTACTAGGATCATCACTGTTACATTCATTAGATAATTGGACAGTTAGTATGTTATAGACGTTATTCGGTTCGGCACTCCAGGTGATTTTAATATTAGGTTGTCGTGATGTAGCTTTTAGGGTTAACGTTGCCCAGAGAATACTATTAGATGAGCAATGATTCGTTCTTTTGCAGTTATTTGGGTCAATAACAATTCCATTATTACCAATATTACAATTAATTGTTGGTTCAAATCCTGCGTCTGTTGGTGCTACGCTCTTAATTTCTCCTGCAATGTTGCTCTTGTCTCCTGTAATAGCCACATCAATTGCTGGCGCTATAACGCCAGGCACTAGCAAAAACAAGGCTAATAAAATTACAATAAATGAAAGCTCTTTTTTCATAAATTATTAAGGAAAATGATATTTATAATCTTAACGTCTGAGGAGTTTTAAGGGCTAATTAGCTAATATTTGTTCTTATAAAAGAAATAGGACGGAATAAAGAGGTTTTATAGATTAATAAGAATTGATTCAAAAAAATAAAGTAATCTATAGAGGATTTTGAAAAACCCCTAAAGTCCTCTAAGAATCGCTTTGAAAACCATTTGAAAATAAGGGTTATTCAAAGCTCTTTATATTATTAAAAAATAAAAATAATCTTGCGCTTATTCTTTAAAGCAATATGTTATGCTCATAACAAAACCGATGATAACTGCCCTGCGTCTGCAAAAACCAAACTTTAAATATCCCTTATTCTCAATATTTTTGATCCCGTAGCTCAGTTGGTTTAGAGCACCGCTCTTATATGAACGTGCTTCACAAGAAGCGCAGTTTCCTCGCAGGAACGCTAGGAAAGGCGGGGGTCCGGAGTTCAAATCTCCGCGGGATCATTCTATTTTTTGCAAAGAACCAATGTCCATGTCTTTTCTGGATTGTAATAAAATTTAATATCTTTGAAATATAATTTCATGGCTTTTTTTATTTCTTTTTCTTTGTATCTATAAGATACTGCTACAAGAATTTGATCGCCTTTAATAAAATTAAGAATTTGTCCATAAAAAGTTAAAAAAGTATCTTTTTTGATATTGTATAAAATTTCTATACGAGAGTTTTTATATCTGATACTTAATTCAATATCTTCTTTTTTAAATCCAATATTGGTTAATATTTTACTTAAAAAATTGTCTACTAGATTAGAATTATAGGATTTAATTAAATCTTCAACTTTGGTGTTAGTAAGAGCTAGACCCATTAGAAGATAGTCTTCATTAGTATCCATAGCTTCTTTAATCTCATACATTACTTCATGCAATTCGAAATTGCTTATTGTGCTACCTAAAAATAAAAATAGATTTTGTCTGAATTCTGAGTCTCTTAATAAAGAGGAAACATTCTCAAGGTTATCAAAATCTGAAATATTCCATTTGAACTGAACAACTTCCCCTTTATTTAATTTCTTAATCTTTTCAATTGCTTTAGAAACCATATAGCTGCTGATATCTATAGGACAATATCTCAACTTAACTTTTCCGTATAATTCTTCTATAACAGGAATAGCTTTCTTACCATCGCCACATCCAATATCAATAATATTAATCTTGTCTGAGTTTAAAACTCGATTACTAACATCATCCATAAACTTTTTTAGCATATTGATTTCTGTATCAAACATTGCTTTTTTATATTCGGTAGAATTATCGAGGTCTAAATATGCCTGGGCTTGTTCGGAAGTTAAATACCATAATTTAGAATCTGCAATATTCCAGACTCTTGTTCTTCCTTCTAGTGAATATCCTCTTTTCAATAGCTCTTTAAAGATTAAATCGTTTACTTGCATAAAAGTAATAAATTTCACCCTTTTTATTTCTTTTCTTTTTTATTTTTCACTCCAAAGTTTAGATGACAATAGCAAAGTTTAAAAGGAATTTTTTCTGACTTAGTTTATGCCCTTGTAGTCTAGCAGTCAAGGACGAGGCCCTTTCGCGGCCTAAACCCGGGTGCGAATCCCGGCAGGGGCATTCACGCTCAAAATGTGCTATGCATCGGATGGGCATAGTCAAATAATAAAACCAATCACACTTGGGGCATAGACATGAAGGATGTTCAATGCACCAACAGAGAAGCGAAAAATAAAACTTTAAAAAGAAGGAATAACTCAAGAGATACCATGTTAAGTAAAACATCAAAAGTTCTTTTGGGAATATATGCTTTTTTGCTATTAGTGATTCTTCTAACATTTTCAGATAGTTTTGGATTTTTCTTACTAATTATTACAGGGCTATTTACATTAGTTATGTCAATCTTTATTATTAATGATGTTAAAAAACTAAAAAACTCAAGATCCTCAAGAATTTTCAGTGTCATTTTGATTAGCTTGATTCTATATTCTACAATTATGTTATTTTATGGTTTGGGAAATATTGGAGTAGGAGAAAAAGGACTTGTCTTTTCGTTTTCTTTACTTGCGCTTTTAATCTTTTTAGGATTGTCTTTAATTATCGGGATTATTTTAGTCATCATCAATAAAAATCAAATTACCGAAGGTGAACTAAATAAGATTTTATCATTAATTTTAGTGGTCATTTTAGTTATTCTATTTTATAGTTCTGCTGTATCTGGAATGGCAAGATTAACAGACAATCCTAGATTTTGTTCGATGCATATTGAAATGAAAAGTAACTCTTTTATCTTTGTTAAAGGAATGAAAGATTCTTGTATTTTTAGAGTTGCGTTAGATACTTCAAATGTTGGTTACTGTAAACAAATAAAATATACATATGTTGATATAGCAAATTCACAGAAAAATAAGTGTATTCTCAATGTTGCGAGGGATCTGGGAGATACAAGTATTTGCTATCAAATAACAAATGACAACCAAAGACAAGGCGACTGTGTTAGGTATATCGCAGAAAACAAGGGAGACCTTTCAATATGCGAAACTTCTAGGGTAGACAGAAACTTATGTTACTCTAATATTGCTAGAGATAGTAGTAATCCAGAGTTATGTAAGAGCATAACCTTCAATCAAGAGAAATATCATTGTTTTAGTATAATTGCAATAGATAAAAGAGATCCAAGTATATGTGAAAAGTATTTCCCAACAGATGAGATCTTGATTCAAGAAGGAGTTAATCCTCAAGATTATTCAAAAACAGAATGCATCAACGATGCACAGAAAGGATATTTCAATTAAATTCATACTCAAACATAGAGGAAAGAACAAGAACTATCTTGAATAATGATTAAAGAGTAAATTCTCGATAAAATACAAAAAGATACTTTTAAATAGATAACGTATTTGACAATAACAGAATGTTCCCCAGTGATCCTACGGGGTCGCTGGATGACTTTTATTTCTGAAGATAGATTAATTTTTAAAGTTATAATTCTATTTGAAATTATGGAAGAAACTTTAGTATTTATTGATGAAGGATTTTTAGATAAATTGACTAAATTATTTGGAGATGGCGCGAGAATAAAATATGATAAACTTGATTTTGCTAAAAGAATTGCAAAAAAACAGAATTTAATCTGCAAGCACGTATTTTATTATACCTGCCCTCCTTTTCAATCAGAAAGGCCTACCAAAGAGGAAGCAGAAAGAAAAAAAGGTCACGACAGGTTTATTACTGCTTTATCTAAGAATAAAGATTTAACAGTAAGAGAAGGAAGATGCCAAAGAATTCTTAATGAAAAAGGAAACCTCGAATATCATCAAAAAGGAGTTGACACACTATTAACAATAGACCTTGGACATATAAAAGACGATTTTCCCGATATCAAAAAAATAATTTTAGTTTCTTCAGATACTGATTTTTGTCCAGCAATTAAAGATATTAAAAACAGAAACAAAATAGAAGTTGTACTGTATGCTTATTTTGACAGAAAAAGAAAATCAAGATTTTCATTATCAAATGAACTAATCGTGTGTTGCTCAAGATATTTTAGATTAACAAAAGAAGACTTTACTTCATGTCCTATTAAATCAAAGAACACACTACCAAAAGAAAATGGCAAATGATAATTCAGAAGAAAACCTTATAAAAATAGATGACAAAAAAGATATTTTCTATAAACTAATCAATTCCAAAGATAACAAAGAAAAAGTTAGAATACTTGAAAATTTCTGGTTAAATGAAAAGAGAGAGCCTAAGGATAATATAAGAATCATCAGAAAAGGAATTGAAGTCCTTAATAAAGGTACGGATAAAGAAAAAATAATTGCCCTACAAGTAATAAGCAGAACGAGTGGTTTTCCTTTATCAGATCAACTTGAAGAGATATTCAAAATGTCTGGTACTAAAACTATTAAAGATAGAGAAACTGTGAGTTATGATGAGCTAAAAGTTATAATAGCTAAGTGTCTGGAATTTTTGACAAATCAAAATGGGAACCTGAGATTTGCTGCTGTAAATACATTAGATTATTTGAAAAGTGATCTATCTAAAGCAGATCATGAAGAAACATATAAGAAAATATTGAATTTAAGAAAAACAATCAATGATAAGAGAAGAAAGACCATTGAATATTGTATTGAAAAGTTTAGGCCAGTTGATACAGATTTTATTGATGATATTATTAATATAAAATCCGGAGATGTAATTAATAATTTTGATCCGAAAGTTAAAGAAATTTGGAAAGACAATGAAGAGTGGGCAGAAAAGTTAGGAAATGCCTATTACGATTCAGTTTTAAGAGAAAGTAAAGAACTTATTAAAAAAGATACCAAAGAAAATGTCGGGTATAATATGTTTGTCGATGGAGTAAGAGTTGGATTAGACATCATCATGCCTTTGCTGGAAAAAGAAATGACCGATAAAGTTAAAGATAAGATTAAACAAATGTTGACTAAAAGAGCTTTGGCTGAAAAGATGGGAAAAGGCCTATGGAATGAGGGAGCGTATGCAGAAACAATAAACCCTAATGATCCCAATTTTCAAGAAAAGATAAAATATTTTGAAGAAAAACCTAATGAAGTTAAGGACATTAATTGCAAGAATTGCAGCAAGCTAATAGGCAAACATAATTTATACTGGCATGAAGGATTATGCAATGATTGCTTTTTCGATAAACATGGTATGCGATTATTGTAAAATCAATAGCAAATAGAAAAATAAATAAACTCCAACAACTTACAATCATTAACTAATACAAATAGAGGAAAGAACAAGAATTTCCTTGAAGAAATAGACAAAGGGAAAGTCCTGCGCGGGGCATAGCAAGCAAGTCCATGCCCATGCGGGGCATATCCCAAAAAATGGCAAAAAGCCACCCCCCTGCGGTGCATTGCACCTCAACATGTTCAAATCCCGGCAGGGGGTTGCTGTCGAAAAAATATTAATAATATTTAAAAGAGTTAACTTCTTTATTTTTTAATGAGAGATTATATAAAATATTTAGGTTACTCTACTTTAACAATCATAATTGTATTTATTGGAGCATATCTTTTTTATTTTTATCTTTCAGATATCTCGATAAAAGCAAAATATTCAGAATTAAATGGATCTGGGTATTTTTATGAGATTGTTTTTTCTAATGAAGGAGAATTGAATCTAAGAGATGTCTCAATAAAAATCCATGATGTTGGAGATAGGGATGAATCCCTTTGTTATGATTTTATGTTCGGTTTTGATTCAGATCTAAGTACAGAATCTGCAAGATGTGAGTTTGATAAAAATTTTGATAATGTAGTATCATTACATTG
Organism: Nanobdellota archaeon; assembly: GCA_038045285.1. Classification (GTDB taxonomy): domain Archaea; phylum Nanobdellota; class Nanobdellia; order Pacearchaeales; family GW2011-AR1; genus VGKP01. The sequence goes on from JBBSYK010000048.1 coordinate 6,509, forward strand.
TGATTATTTAGACACTTATGGAGAGATCATCTTAAATTGGAAATTATTAGGTGCTCCACAAGATTGTTATTTTTATATAGATTACTCTCATGATGGTGCACCCTTTACACCATTTAGAATTTTAAGAACAGAAACTTTAAAATTTGAAAAAAAGTAGCAAACTATTTAAATTGGGTTTTGTTATATTAAACATGAATAAAAAAGCTTTAACGGGAATAATCATTGCAATTATTGTAGGAGCAATAATAATAGCAGGAGCGATTATGTATGCTATTAATTTAGATAGTTCTAATTCCGATCAAAAAAGTAGTGGCTCTCAAGATTCTTCTAGTAGTTCAAGCAGTTCGTATTCTGAACAAATACAACAAGAAACAGAAGTAAAGAAATGTGAAGTTAAATATGACAATTCTGATTTGCAAGGAATTACAACCTATTGTGAAGATAGGGAAGGAGGTTCAAATAATATTGCTGATCCAGTGTATTCTTGTAAAGTATCTGATAAACCCTATTCTTATACTTATCTCTATAAAACCTCTTATTATTGCGATTCAAATGATTTATGTCAAAAGAAAGAAGAAGTATATAAAAATTGTAGAGATATGGGCGAAGATTATTCATGTATGATTGGAAATCAAGGTGCTGCATGTTTGCGTTAAATCTCTAAATTTTTAACAAAAACAGAAAATTAGTTAAACTCCGACGACTTAAATTCATTAACAAACAAAAAAGAGAGGAAAAATAAGAAAAAGCTTGAAGATGACAACCCCTCCTCAGAGCATCGAAGCTAAATCCATACCCAACATGGGATTTGAATAAAATTCTGGGAATTTCCACCCACATATGGGCATTTTAAAGAAGACCAAAACACAATTAAAAAGATTTATAACTCTCTTTAACTAACAATAAATATGGAAAAAAAGAGAGTATTTGTATTCTTCTGCACTATAGTCTTTTTTATTGTGTTATTTTTAATAGCGATGCCTGTAGAAAGAGTTGATGCACAAGAAGAATTATCTTCGTGCATTCCGAACTGGAATTGTACTGAATGGAAGCCAACATTTTGTCCTAGAAATGAGACCCAAGTTAGAAAATGTGTAGATTTAAGAAAATGCAGTATTGATGTGGGAAAACCTTCTGAAGTGCAGGAGTGTACTTTTTCTATACAATATAATAAAAATGCCTTGACGGCAATTTTGATATTGGCAGTAATTACGTTTGCTATTGTATTAGTTGAGCTTATAAGGAGAATAAGAGATGAGAAAAATAGAAAATCTAGTCTTCCTGAAACAAAATATACTTATTCGCCATGATATGAAAAATCCATTCAAAGAATTAATAAAGAATGCAACAAGAAAGAAAAATAAAAGAAAAGTTTCTAGATTGAAGCTTGTTGGATCGAAGAAGCAGAAAAAGAAATTAATAGATGTTGAATTGCTTGGTAAGCTTAAGGATGCTGGCTATAGTGGGCCTATGAGTGTAGAAAATGTTAAAAGCCAAATTGAGCAAGTAAAGATAATAAAGACAGAAAGGAAACGAAAAGAACGAAAGAAGGCTCTGGAAGTAAAACCGATTATTCAACAGGAGATAAAACAAAATATGGCTCCAATGCCAATGTTAATGGAGCCGCCGAAACCAATTGAACCTGTAAAATTAGTAGAACAAAAGGAAGTGCAGGAAAATGACAAGCAATTAGATCAGAAAGGAAACAATGTTTATAATGAAATGGGAAAATCAGAAAATTCATCAAACAGTGTTAGCAGTATAGGGATTCTTTTTTCGGAACCAAAGAAAATTAACTTAAATAAGAAGAAAATTTTAGATGAGGAGAGCAAGAAGTCTTGAAAAAATTGCATTAATCATGCAATTTACATATTTCAATCTAATAAAGATTTTACAAGTGTTTATCTTCCCAAGCCCTTAATTTATTTTCATCAAAAAGAATTTCATTATTTGAATTTAAATGCCGACGCAACCTCCCCTTTTTAAATAAAATACCGAATAAAAGACCAAGAAGCATCCCAGCAAGATGTGCGATGTTTCCAACATTACTTGGAACAAAGACGCCGATAATGTCTCCAAATGCCCATAAAATACCTGCTATGAAAATTGGCATAGGCAGTCCAAAAGCCCAGACAATCATCATAGGTCTTGTGACAATTAAAGTGCCAATAACTCCGTATATGGCTCCTGATGCTCCAAGTGATGAATTATAAAAATTAACTGCAAATAAATTGGCAAAAATTCCCGTAATGAAAAAAACTGCTAGAAATCTTTTTCCTTCGATTAGTTTTTCTAATATGCTGCCGAATAATGCCAAAGCGAAGGAATTATATAATAAATGAGCAAAGTTTCCGTGCAGAAATATTGCAGTTAAAAATCGCCAAATTTCTTTATATGAAGACTGATCCAGAATAAATAAATCGGTAAATTTAGAAAATGCAATTTGCAATATGAATATAATTATGCATACCAGAGTTAATTTTAAAGCATAAAATTTGAATTTCATAATAATTTTATGGATAGATAACTTAAAAAACTAACTCTCTTATGAAATATTATGGCGGATGTAGTTCAGTGGTTAGAACAATGGACTGTGGCTCCGTAGACGAGGGTTCGATTCCCTCCTTCCGCTTCCCTCTACAATCGTAAATTAAAATGTAAGGGGAAAAGTTCACCTATTTTTGTTATGCCTTTCTGTTTTAGTCTTTTTTTCGAAGATTTTTGCAGCATATTATTAGATCATGAATATATTCATGCAGAACATGCCAAATTAGGGATAAAATTTAGAGAAGGTTTGGAATATAATTATATTTTGACATCGTCGTTCGACTCTGAAATTCTTTTAGACTTAGACGAATCTATCGCATATTGTAATATGTATCTTTCAGCTATTAGTAAAGGCAACAGTTCTAAATTTATTAAGAATTGTTTAGATATTCTAAAAAATATAACTGGTAGATTGGAAAAAAAGAAGAGTTTTACATCTGTAGCTGAAGAATGCGTAGTGAAATATCAAATAGAAAAAATAAAAAGATATTAGAAGAGACTGAAAAAGTTGCAGATTAAGAATGTATTTTTCTACTTAAAAAAATATAAACATAATAATTAAATTCTGACCGTCGCTTTACTGCTTTTTTCTTAAAGAATATTCTCTAATCGAATTTGATGAATTAATGTGATTTATTTTTATTTGAATGAATTAAGGATAATCCTGCTCCGATAGCAATAAATGAGAATATTCCAGAAGTAATATAGTATAAATTTCTTTTAGATCTAATGGTCTTTGCTTTAGTCTGAATATCATTTCTAATTTTTTTTGTTTCAATAACATTTTTTGTAGTTGAGTCTACTTTAGACTTAAGATTTATAGGCAGAGGAGCTCTTTGAAAGTCTTCAGATAGCGAATTTAATTTAGCGGCTATTTCATTCAATGTTCTTCTTTCATCTTTATAAGTTGAATCATCAATAGATTTGCCGTTAAGATATTTTGCTTCATTTACTGGCAGTAGAGAGTTGTATAAATTAAATAAATTTGTGATGACAGGACTTAAAACAGTTGTTGTCAGTCTAGGCAAATCGATTTCTAACATATTTGTCAATCCAGTATTTTCAGAATAATATTCTTTTTTTATTTCTTCTAGCCCGTTTAGGCATTCTTTAATTTTTAGTCGTGCATTATCTTGTTTAGGATAAATAGCAGGAATAGTGTATTCAACTAAAACTTCTCCCAGGTCTTTTCCATCATAATTGTATTCTTTCTTTATAGTAATTCTTACCGGTCCATCAAAAGTTTTAGATATTTCTCTTTCGTTATTGTTCCATTCGTCTTCCCAAAAACCGTTATAAGATTTGTGATATTCTAAATCACTTCGCGTTGAATGAACGATTTTTCCCTGCTCTTTTAAATTATCTGCAGTCTTTATTTCTTTTCTGGATTTAACAGTATTATTAATTTCAGTCTGCTCTTTCTTTAATATATACAGATAAGATTGAGTTTCTGTAAGTGCTTTTTCAGTTTCACCAAGCTTTTTATTTATATCATGACTGTTAAAGCCAAAATATAAAGCTCCAGCCAGCGAGACTCCCGTTAAAACTGATTTATAAAATGTTTTCATTTTCATCAATAAAAGCCGTGCTTGTTCTTTATTTAAATATTTATGTTTTTTGTTAAATTTACTAATTTGGCATCTTAATAAACTATAAAAATTTGCTTTTTTATATTCGCAAAATTTATAAACCTCATTTTCCATCAAGTTGGATGATAAAAGCACGGAGCTTTCGGCATTGATTCGATAGAAAACGATTTTCTTAGCTCAAGCTTTGCAACCATAAATTCTGATTTAATTGAGGCAGTAGGCGTTTTAAGCGCTGGTTTTATTCATTGTTTTTAGGAGCATTTTATTTCAATCAAATTTCATAGGCAACAGTAGCTCAGTGGGAGAGCAGCAGCTTGTGGCGCTGAAGACGCGAGTTCGATTCTCGCCTGTTGCTTTATTTTTAATTAAATTTGGAGTCCAAGATGGAAATTAAAGATAAAATAGATTATTTTATTGTGCCGAAAAATTCAGGATTGTGGAAATGCAGAGAGATAGCTAATAGTCTGATAGATGATATATCAGAACTCCAGGAAGTAAGAGGAGAAGATGTTCCTCTTTTTGTTGAAAAACTAATAAAAGAAAATAAAAATGCAATTGGAATTACAGGAGAAGATTTATTTAAAGAATTTTCTATCAATAACCGTGATACGGAATTAAAAATTTTAAAAAGATACATTTGGGAAGATAGTACATTTATTTATAAAAAACCTGCCCTTTGTTTTTTGGTAAGCAAAAAAATAGAATTTGAAAATCTTCCGAAGAACTTGAAAGTATGTATAAGTTCAAAATATAAAGAAATTGCTAAGAAATATTTTATAAATACCTTTGAGAATAGAGGATATAAAATTGAAAAGATTTATGTTTCTGGAGCAACGGAAAGTTTTTTTGAAAAAGGATTAGTTGATGGAGTAATAGATGTTGTCTGTTCTGGGGAGTCAGCAAAAAATGCAAATCTTAAGGTGTATGAAAAAATATTTGAGTCAGATATAGTAATCATAGGGAAACCGGATTATTCTAAAAAATTGAGCTTGGAAATGCTTTATCAAAAAATATGTAAAAGAATAGAAGAAAAATCTGAGATATCCTATACAAATAAAATAGCAAATGACTATCCATTACTTTATAGAAAAATTATTGAAGAATCTGCAGAAGTTATTACTGCAAAGAATAGAGAAGAATTATTATGGGAGTTATCAGATTTAATGTATTTTCTTCTCGTCCTTATGGCAAAAAGAGCTATCTCTTTAGATGATATAGAAAGAGAAAACGCAAGGAGAGATAGAAAATGAAGATAATAAATAGATGCATAAAAATAAATGAGGAGAGCTTTATTGTGTCAATGATAAATCCAAAAGTTAATAAAACATTAGATTCTATTAAATTCGGAGAAATAAGATGAATATTGAAATCGATACTGTAAAGGGATTTAGAGATTTTTTGCCTCCTGAGTCTCTGAAGAGAGAAGTTGTAGTTGAAACTATAAAAAAATATTTTGAACTATATGGGTTTTTACCAGTTGAGACGCCAGTTGTTGAATTTGATGAATTAATGAGATCAGATTCTCTTGCTGAAGAAGATGAGACTGTTTCTGATCGATTTAGATTAAAAGATAGAGCTGGAAGGAATCTTGGGTTGAGGTATGAATTTACGTTTCAATTAGCACGTATTTTTAAACAGTTTCCGAATATAAAACTGCCCTTTAGAAGATATCAGATAGGACCGGTTTTTAGAGATGAGCCAACTGGACCTAATAGATTTAGGCAATTTACGCAATGTGATGTTGATATTATTGGAGATTCTTCTACTAAAGCAGATGCTGAGATTCTTGCTGTAGTGTCAGATATTTTAAAGGAATTAGAAGTAGGCGAGGTTGAGATATGTGTAAACAGCAGAAGATTATTAAATGCGATAATAGAAAGTGTAGAAATAAAGGCTAATAAACAGGTTTTGTGCGAGTTGGATAAATTATCAAAAGTTGGTGAAGATCAGGTAAAAGCAAACCTTAGAAAATATGCAGATCCTAATAAGATTCTCACGCTGTTTAAACTTCTTCTAAAAGATATTTCTTTTTTTAAAGAAAATGCATTTGATGGAGCAGAAGAATTAGAAGAATTACAAAAAGAAGCATCCCGTTATGGAGTAAAAATTAAGATAAATCCATTTATGATAAGGGGGCTGGGTTATTATACTGGAAATATATTCGAGGTTATTGGCCCTGATAAAAATACAGTTGCTGGCGGAGGAAGATATGATAAGTTGGTTGGAAAATATCTTGGAAGAGATATACCTGCAGTAGGAATATCTTTCGGTTTAGAAAGAATTTCTCAATTGGCAAAAAAAATTCCTAGAAATATTCCTAAAGTGCTGGTGATTTCAATCAACAAAGATAATGAATCGTTTTTATTATTGAAGAAGTTAAGAAAATCTGGAATATCTTCCCTTATGTTTTCTGAAAAGCCTACTAAAGCACTTGAATATGCAAATTCTACAGCAATTCCTTATGTGATATTTTTAGGAGAAGACGAAGTTTCGAAGAGAAAATTTAAATTAAGAAATATGCAGTCAGGAGAGGAAAAAAGTTTATCTGAAAAACAACTTTTAATTGCATTGAAAAACATCACATAATTTTAAAGATTTGTTTCTCCTAGAGGCTGTTCAAAATCTTTTTCAATTTTTTCAGCTCTTTCATTTTCTTCTTTGCTGAGCTCTTTCATATAAGATTCAGCTTCTTTTCTCATTTCTTCTAACATTACTGCATTCTTTTTTTCATATAAACTTTTCGTCAATATCCAAATTTCTTCAAAATGCTTTTCTTGCTCCAACCAAACTTTATGCTGATTATCTAAATGAAGGAGTGGAACAAATGTTGCAACTTTTTCTTCATCGCTTTTTCCGGCAATTTCTGAGAAAGCTAGTTTTTCTTCTCTTTGAGAAAAAATATCTTTTATTCGACCATAGACTTTTTTTATTTGGTCTTTTAAGTTTATTTTGTGTTTTGGAATTGCTAATGCAGCCTCGAATTCATGCTGTTTTCCAATGACTATTCTTTGAATACGCCTGTTTTCCGTATTTATTGCCTTACCTAAAGCCTGCATTAATTCATTAAGGGTTACTTTTCTGAATCTCGGCAAGGGAGTTTTTGCTATTAGTTCAGGGATTGATTCTTCAAGGTCAATTCTCTCTTGTATATATTTTTTGTCTTCTTTTTTGCCGAAAAGCAGTTCGTTAAGTGTTGGGATATGGTGATATAATAAGATTTCTGACTTCATTCTTAAAAGTAAAGCAGTTGCTAGCAGTACTTTACTAGATACAAAAAAATCTGCTTCTTCGAGACTTTTTACTCTTTCAAGGTATTTTTGCGATAGCAAGGATATATCAATATCCCAAGGATCAAGTTGTTCAGTATTGATAAGATCATAAATAATTGCCTGCCAGCTTAACTTATCACCAAAAAGCAAGCTATGAATCTGCTCTTGCCCTACTTTTGTCGCATTATCTCTGTTTTCTTTTTTTTTCAAATTAAAATCTAATTCTTCATTCATTAGAATAACTAATAATGGTACTTTATATTGATTGTGCTAAGTTAACTGTGAGAGATTTTTCTTAATGAACTAATTAAATTGTTCTCATTTAGAAGTTACAACATACCGAAAGCTTTAAATACCTATTAGATTATTGTATATTATCACCTCTTTTTTCCCAGAGGAGGACGTTTCATCGCTCTTTTTGGACTGATGAGACCTCCTCTTCATGGGTTTGAATAAATTCAAGTCTTAGGATTTGAAGTGAGAAAATAAAGAGTTTATCTTCTGGGAGAAAGGTTAAAAGAAGAGGTGAAAAGAGGGAAATTATAGTCATTCGATTGATACAGTAATTCTTCAAATCTTTTAAATAAAGTCCTTGTTAAGGCGCAGAAAGATTATCCGAATTACTTTATACTCTTCTGAAGAGAGCTTAAATCTTATCTAGAATTAAGCACGATAAGCTCTTTTTATTTCTAATGTCTTTCGATATTTAGCCTTGATTCTATTAAGTCTAGCTTATTTAAATATCCAATTATTTTTTTAAGAATTCTGTATATTTGCATTTTCCGCAAGAAAGTCTATCCTTATGAGTTCCTAAATATATGCCTGCTCCGCATCTTGGACAGGATTTTCCGATTTTTGTTATTTTGTCTCCGTCAATCTTGTATTTTAACCATTTTTTACTGGTAGGTTTATTTTTGTGTGTTTTTTTCCCTTTCCCTTCTTTCTTACTACCTTCTGCTCTTTCAGACATTATTTCTTAACCTCCCCAGTTTTTGGTTTCTTTTCTCTTTTTTTGGGTTCTATTTTTTCTTTATCTTGAATGGTATCATATATTAGTGCATCTACTAAAAAAGAATGCTGTCCAAATTTATTCTTTAAAGATTTAATGACTATGAGGTTTTTATCAATTTTGAAATTATCGGCAAGAACATTTAAAGCATCTTCAAAACCAGGATTATTTGTTCTATCAATAGATATAACAATTTCCTTTCTTTTCAGCAACTTATTCTTTGTCTCGTTAATTATGTTCATCCTAATTTTATCGCAAACTTTCCTTTCTTATTTAATTTAAGATTCTTAGCTATTTCAGAATTTTCAGAGTTTAAAACAAGTACATGGCCTTTATAGTTTTCTGAACTTTCTTCTGAACCACATTGAGGGCAAATCTTACCTTCATAAACAGCCTTACATTGTTTGCATGCTTTTTCTGCCATTATATATTTGCCTCTTTTATTTGTTTTTTTATTGAGTCATAATATGCCTGAAGAAAAATGACGATTAAATGGTCATTTTCTGGATTGCAAAATCTATTTATCGGAGGTTCTATTCTTTCTGTTGGATATTTTATAACTATTTTGCAGATACTATTATCGTTATTAAGAAAAGCTATTGCATATCTGTTGGACTTTAGATTATTAGGATCCTCTAATTTGGACATTGGATTGGTTCCATTTAAATAATATAGATTTCTGTTGTTTAGCAACGGTTGAGCATTAACGCAAGGCATCATTTTTTCCCCTCCCTCTTTTTTTCTTTAGGTTCTTTTTCACCTTTTTTTGCTGAAATTTTTGCTGCATGTTGTTTTTTTCTTTTTTCTTCTTCTATCCATTCTACTTTTCCAAGTCCTGGCTGCCTCATAGTAAGGCCTATTTTTGGCTCTCCACTTTTGTAGCTTATTGCAACAATTCGCGCTATACAATTATCTTCTTTTGCAAGAGTTTTTTTTGTTGATTTGCCCGATAATGTACCGGTTTTGCTTAGAGTTACATAATCTTCCATTGTCTGTGAAATGTGAATCATTCCTTGAGCAGGACCTATTTGAATAAATGCCCCAAAGTTTGTAATTTCTGAAATAGTGCCGTAAACTAATTCATGCAACTCTGGCTTCCATATTAATAATTTAAAGATTGATTTATAATAAGGAGCTCCATCTCCCGGAATGAGTACTCCAGAATCAACATCATCTACAGATACGACGCTAATTATGTATCCTAAATCTTTTTTTACTTTATCAATGTAACTTTCGTTAAGTTGTTTTTCAATAGCTTCCTTAGTAGGTAAACCGAAATGTCTCGGTTCAACTCGTACATGATCCTCAACTTCAACGAGATAAAACATTGTAGACTTATTACTCCTATCTTCAAAGAAAAAATCGATTTAAAAAGCTTGCGCAACATGATTTTTTGCGGTTTTTATGTTCTTTTTCTAGAAAAGAGAGCTTTTTTGTGTTTTTAATGATCTTTATTAAATGATAATTGGTTATTACTTTCTTTATTGAAAGAAATAATTATGAGACAGCCTGTTTAGTCCGAGGGTTCTTGAGGTAATATAAACTTTAACCGATAAGTATTTCTTA
>JBBSYK010000049.1:0-2208 GCA_038045285.1 Nanobdellota archaeon
TTTGAATACCTTACTAATGCTCTAAATTCCTTGTTTGGATGCCCCTTTTTCATATTCAAATATCTTCATGACCCTTCTAAATTCTAATTAAAGCAAACCAACATAAATATGCTTCAAATAAGTAAATTCTTCTAATGCATGAATGCTTAAATCTCTCCCATGTCCGCTCTGTTTAATTCCGCCATGAGGCATTTCTGACACAAGAGGCAGATGATCATTAATCCAAACTTCCCCAAATTTAAGCGCATTTGCAACTCTAAATGCTCTTTCAATATGTTCTGTCCAGACACTTGATGCAAGACCATAATCAACATCATTCGCTTTTTCGATTACTTCTTTTTCATCACTAAATTTTGCCAAAGCAATAACAGGTCCAAATATCTCTTTCTGACCTAAATTTCCTTTTTGTTCAAAATCCCTGATTATTGTGAGTGGAAAGAAAAATCCTTTTTCTGGAATTTCAGATTGAAATACGATCTTTTCATTCTTACCTAAATTTTTAAGAAAATTTGCCACTTTCATTCTTTGTTGATTAGAAACAAGAGGGCCAAGATTAGTGCTATTTTTACTTGGATCACCGATCTTAATTTCCTTGGCTTCTTCCTTCACTAATCCAATAAATTTTTCATAAATAACATCTTGTACATAAATACGAGCAGCAGCAGTACAGTCCTGTCCAGAATTAACAGACGATGCTTCCAAAGCATACTTTGCCGCTTTTTCAAGATTAGCATCAGCAAAAACAATAAATGGTGCTTTTCCTCCAAGTTCAAGATGAGTCTTTTTTAAGTTTCCAGATGCTATTCGCATTATTTCTTTTCCAGTTTCAGTATTTCCAGTAAGGGAAATTACATCAACATCAGGATGTTCAGCTAAAATTTTCCCAACTCTCTCGCCTGTTCCTGTAATTATATTAATTACTCCCTTTGGAAAGCCTGATTTTTCTATTAAATTTACAAGTTCTAAAGTTGTTAAAGGAGTCAATGAACTAGGTTTTAAAACAAGAGTGTTACCAACAACAACAACGGCAAGTTTCCAGCAAGTCATCATAAAAGGATAGTTCCAAGGAGTTATAGATGCAACAACTCCATAAGGTTCTCTTTTCAATATTGAGGTTCCAAGAGCAATATGTTTTTTGTGTCTATGTGTATCAATATAATTCCCGGCAGCAGTTGTGCTCATTGCTCTAGCCGCTCCAGCAAAGAATCTTAAATTATCAATGCTAAACTCAATATCTGCTGTTGCTAAACTTATAGTTTTACCCTGATTATCAGATTCTAAGCTTGCCAAAGAATCCCTGTGTCTTTCTATTAAATCTGCAAGTTTCAAAAACAATCGAGATCTCTCAGATTGAGACATAGCACTCCACTGCTCAAAAGCTCTTCTTGCAGCTGCAACAGCCGAATCAGCATCTTCTTTTCCTGAATCAACTACTTCAGCTATTTTCTTTTCATTATATGGATTAACAATTAATATTTTTTTTCCGGAATAAGCAGTCCATTCTCCATTTATATAATTCTTATATTTTCTCATTTTATTTCAAGTGTATTTTTCAATGCAGTTTCATCATATCCGACACTATTTGCTTTATGTTTTACACAATATATAGAAAAAAATTCTTTAGTACATTTACACCGAGGACAAAATTTTGTTGAATACAAAATCATTTTATTCATTTTTCTCCTTTTTTATCATTTTGACAAGACAAAGAGATATATAAATTATTCTCTTTATCGTCGAATTACATCCTACAAAGTTCGGGTTAATTATCAATTTATTTAAAGACAAATTGTATAAGTTCGGTTAAGTCTGATTAAACGAAAAGTAAACTTTTTGAGTGATTTGAGGTTGGGCTCCGCTTAAACCATTTCCAAAACATCACGCTTCGTTGTCACTCGCGTTTAATCCAGTTTAAGCGAAATTGCTGATAAGAAACAATCGTGATTTATGTCTGGCTAATAATCCTAACCCCCACCCGAAGGCGGTAATTAAACAGAAAACAAGGTTGGGCTCGAAAACAAAAAATTAAGATGGAACTCTGTAAAATTGAACAGGTACCGCAATTCTAGGAGATGGTTCTATAGGATGCGCACGACCAAAAACATAAGCATTTGCGTCTCTAAGCTGTGGCCAATCTCTCTGCATTTCTAAAATTTGTCTTTCTGCTAATTCACGAATCTCCGCAGTATTATCATTAGAAGGAAGAGT
>JBBSYK010000050.1:0-2213 GCA_038045285.1 Nanobdellota archaeon
CATTAAATAAATCTATTTTTACCACTCAATTTTCTTCATCGGCTTTTTTAAATACATAATTTCCTCTAATTCATAAAGCTCGAGGGTAGACTCTACTTGATCATTAAAATAACGAAGCTGCACTTCTTCCTCATTTGTATTAAACAATTCAATCGCCATCTCATTTGTACCTCCATGATCAATTAAAACATAATGGGCATCAACCTCATATTCATTTCCATCTATAAAAATTTTGTCGCCTTTCTTTACCTGCAACAAGGGTTTTGATGCTTTAATTTCAACAGAACTCTTTTCAATTCCGTTTCCATCATTCTGTATTTCCTCAATCATTCCAACAGCATCATCTACCATATCCTCAATTTGCTTCTCAGATAAACCTTTTGGATTTAATTTGCTTCCTTTAACTTTCTTACCTGCTGCTTTCTCTTTTTCTTTCATTATTTTTTTATTTATTTCTCCTATTGTAAAAAAAGAAAATTGGTTTTTAAATGTGTTGGTTTTAAGACAAACTAATTAAAATTATTAATCTTAATTCCTTCATTTGAAGAAAAATAATCTTCATATCGACAAAGCTTATTGTCAAGAACCCTCGGACTGAACAGGATGTCTCATAATTAATCTAAAAAAGAGTCCTCATCCTTGCTATAAAACATATCGTAAACCTTGTTAAATCTTCATTATTAAATAAAAAAGTCTTGAGTAATGATTTATTATTAGGCAAAATTAACACCCCGCCATAATCCTTTTATTCAATTCGATTTTGAATTGTGACCCAGCCTGTGAAGTAGGAGGGTTGCGCAAATACAAATCTTGAGGTTTCAAACATAATATTAGCTTCCTACCATTTTTTTGTCTCAGCAATAACAAAATTATCATTTTTCTTCGGTGCATTATCAAACATTCTCTTTCTAAAATCTTGATTATCCAATTTTCCTTCTCCCTCTTCTCTAAACCCTGCAATATCTGCTTTATCTTTTTTTTCTTTAAATTCAACTTTTTCCAGAGCCTTGCTGAAATTATCAAGAATTCTCTTGGCTTCAAGAAAAATATCTTTTTTCTTCTGTTCTGAAACTTCAACCATGTTTAGAGCAAATAAAAGGAATTTATAAAGTTAATCAATTACTTAATAAATCTAACTTTAATCTCGTTTTTGCCTTCAATAATATCGATGATCGCTGCGCGTCCTTCATGCGCTGCTCCGGGATTTATGCATAATGTTCTGCCTAATTTTTGCATCCCCTTGGACTCATGAATATGTCCTCCAATATGTAAAATTGGCTGATACTTATCAATAATTCTTCTTATTAATTTAGAGCCATAATGTTCTCCTCTTACTTTCTCATGTGCATTTTTCCCTATCAAATCAAGTCTTGTATTATAAGGTACATTATGAGATATGAAAATAACCTTCTCTTTCTTAAACTTCTTAAACAACGTATCTAATATCTTTCTATGTTTCTTATAAGCCTTGCTTTTCACTCTCCCTGGATTCATTAAACCATAAGCTCCAATAAAGATTAAGTCTCCAAATTTAAAGTAAGAATAATCTATTCTGCGAATCTTCTTATATTTTTTTATTATTTTCGAGAAAAAGTCTTGTTCATACCATTTCCAATAATGTTTTTTTGAAACTTTAAAGTCCATTGTATCCACGACCCTGCTATAATCAAGGTTCCCAACAACTGTAACGCTCTGAATAGATAACTTATTTATCTTGCTCAATACATCCCCTCCATCTCTAAGGTCTTTCAAAAGAAGTTTTTTCATTTTCTTCTTTCCAATTACTTCCCAGAGCATAATTTCTTTTCCAAAACAATGCTCAAACCATAACTTTCTGTAATGAAAAGGAAAATAATCTCCGTTCGATATTAATAAATCGATATTTTCTTTTTTAATCAGTCTCTCAAATTTCTTTGAAAATTTTCCATGAAAATCTCCTAAAACAAGCAATTTCATCTTATAACAACAAATCTTTATTTTAAAAACTCTCCTACCCTGTAAAAAAAGCAGCAGCTAAGAAACAGAATTATCTGCTATAACCAAAAAACACCTCATTTTAGTGAACCTCCCCATAGCAAGCTATGGGGCATCTAAAAAATCAACAATAACATTATCTCATGATTATCATCTTTATCGAACATCAGTTAATTATTTCTACTATGGACAATTCTGTTGATTGTATTGCTTATTTTTAAGAATTGTCCATTAGAGAA
>JBBSYK010000051.1:0-11971 GCA_038045285.1 Nanobdellota archaeon
GGGATTTGCTTAAATGTAATTATGCTATTTGAAATTAGTAATCGGAGATACTGTTTAGTTCTTAGCGCAGGCATTTACATTTAGAAAGCTAAATAAATAGTAAAACCTTTATGCCAATATGAAAAAGAGAATTTATTTTATTTATATTCTTATATTTATTCTAATTTTATTAATTATATTTCTAACACTGAAAACTGATAAGACAGAATCAAAAAAAGAAAACGCGTATAAAGAAACTGTAAATAATGTAAGCGAAAATAAAGTATCTCGAGTTATTGATGGAGATACCTTTGTCCTAGACTCAGGAGAAATAATTAGATTACTCTGTGTAGATTCTCCGGAAAAAGGAGAAAAAGGGTATCAAGAAGCAAAAATCTTTCTAGAAAATTTAATCTTGAATAAAAATATAGTTCTAGAAAAAGATATTTCAGAGAAAGATGTTTATAATAGATCGCTGCGATACGTTTATCAAGAAAATATTTTCTTAAATAAAGAACTGGTAAAAAACAAGCATGCAGCAATCTTTAGATATGGCAATGATACAAAAAGATGCGATGAAATTGCTCAACCTTAGAATCATATATCAAAAAGACAGTTGTTTTACAAATTAAAAATTATTGCTAATAAATTTTAATATTTCTTCTTTTGAGGTCATTGCGCCGGTTTTCTGATCAATTATCTCGCCATCCTTAAAAATAATTGTTGTTGGAATGCTCATTACACCAAACCTTTCTGCAATTTCGAAATTTTCATCAACATTTACTTTTCCAAAATTGAATTTTTCTTTCATTTCCTTGGCAGCAGCATCAAAATGCGGCGCCATTATCTTACAGGGCCCGCAGTTATGGACTAAAAATCCATTAGCTACAAAATTATGATGATTTTCAGTTGTTATAATTTGGACTTCAGGCAGATTTACGCTTGTTATTTCTTCCACTTTTTCCCAGATAAATCCATCATTTAATCCTTCACGTGCTTCTTTTATCCATTGATCAAATTTCAGATAATGTTTGTTGATTGTAGGCTTATTTTTCATAATAATCCATTGATAAGCTAATTGCTTGTCAATATTAAGTGTTTCAGAGATTTTCTGATAATTAAGGCCTTTTTCAGATAATTTCATAATTTTATTATATAACTTAAGCCATTCTTCTCTTTTTTTCAATATTTCTCTGATAAATTCACCTGCGTACATGGAAATTAATTGCTTTTGCCAGCAGTAAGCATAACCAATCTTTTGACTCATAATAAATCCATTTGAAAAATTACTTGCGATAGGAATATGGATAATTGCACTATTTTTATTATCTTTTCTTATATATGGATCTATCTCATGAAATATTTTTCCCATTTTAATTCCAGATTCTTTCAACAAATCTGCAATTTCATTAGCAAGCTTTATTCCAGAATCAACGATATCACTTCTTTTTCTAAATTCAATATCATTAATATTAATAGAATTATATGGCATTTTGCCCATTCTTGGAAGAACCTCCATACTTATTCTTGGTCCATCGCCGCCTAAATATCCAGAAAGAAACTCTTTTTTTATCGCTAAATTTCCTTTTTTTATCCAATCAGGAATAAAATAAGGTTGATTGGTTTTATTACCTTCCGGTACACCTAAAACTCTAAAAAGCAAGTATAATGCAGTAGATAAACACTTCACCTTAAAAGTATGAGTTAAAAATTTTCCACCATCAATTTCATTTTCATTGTTTCTCTTAGAAATATGCAGCGTATTAAAACCCAATATATTCAAATCATTTATTATCTCATCAACATCATGATTTTGCCCCAAACTAAAGCTTATTTCCCGGTAATTATTTTTTCTGTTATTATATAAACTTCCATCACTAAATAGTGCGCCAATTAATCTTGATAAAATAAGCAATTTCTGTTCATTTAATTTTAAGGGAAGAAGTTTTTTGAGTCTTAATTCTTCTAAATATTTATCAAGATTTTTATAATTTTTTTTTAAAAATCCGAAATCATTTTCCTTTAAAATAGTTTTATCATCTTCATCGGAGATTATATAATCTGGTAAGGGCAATATAGCAACTTTATCTTTATTAGTTAATTCTTGAGCTTTAATCCATCCTCTTTTAGTGAAAAATGCATGATCATCAGTCGTCTCTAAATATCTTCCAGTCGAGGTAATTATTTTTTTGCAATGTCCGCCCATATTTGTTAGATTAGAATAAATTACATTATCTTTAGTAATATTTCCATTTGAACTTAGAATTTTATCAGTTATATTTATCTCATTAGCTTGTTTTGAGTTTAAAGTTGAAGTATGTATTATTGAGTTAGGAGCCACACACCAAACTGCCCAAAAATCAACAATCCATCTGCCTTTTTTTATTTTTTCATTAAAATTCTTTTCATTCAATTCATAAACATCAGAACTCATTTTTCTCTCCTTAAATCTATCTGTAAAAATAGCTTAATAAATCTTTTGATAAATTGTATTTGTCGTCTATATTTCTAATTCTTTTTACTTAAAAAGAAATAAAGAAAGAGATTTATATACTTTTATTCACTAAGTTATATATGAATAAAGATAAATTAATAGAAAGTTTAAAAGGGCAGGGATTTCCATCGTTCATTACTGATGCTTTCTCTTCTGTTCAAAGAGAAAACTTTGTTCCTGAAAATTTAAAAGATTATGCTTACGATGATATTTCCCTTCCTATTGGAGAAGCTCAGACAATATCTCAGCCGTACACGATATCTTTCATGCTCAATCTCTTAGAACTTGATAGAATTACAGAAAATCCAGAAAAAGTAAAATTATTAGAAATTGGTTCAGGATCAGGATATGTCTTAGCTCTTCTTTCTAAAATTTGTCCAAATGCAGAGATATACGGGGTAGAAATAAAAAAAGAATTTGTAATAAAATCTAAATCTGTTCTTGCCAGCTACAAAAATGCAAATGTGCTAAATAAGTCAGGATTCTTAGGTTTAATAGATAATGCCCCCTATGATCGCATTCTTATCAGCGCATCATCTCCAAATGTTGAAATTATAGAAAAGATATCTCAGCAGTTAAAGAATAATGGGATCTTAGTCGCTCCAGTAAAAAATTCAATATTTCAAATTAAAAAACATCAAGGAAGTTTAAAAAAGAAAGAATTTTATGGCTTTTCATTCGTGCCTTTGGTAAAATAAGATAGTTAAATCTTTTTCATATTTACAACTGATTTTGATATAAATTTCTAAATTCCCTAAAAATTAGGCACTAGGTTTGCTTACCATCTTTAGGTATTATTTTATCCTCGATAAAACTTTATTAATTGAAAATCTTATATTTTCAATAATGCCTATATAGGCACTATGCAATTAATCTGTATTTATAAAAATTATTTCTTTCTCCTCGATATAATCTAAGGATTCTTATTTTTGGTTACATGGTGCCTAAAAAGCTGGGAATTTTGGAAATTCTGAAAAAACATTATCCTAATTTTCTATTTATTCCCCGCAGCCTGATCTCGTTGTCTGTTTGCAAGAAGTGCAATAGATTGCACAATTTCCAATACGTTTTGCAGATCCTCCGCAATGAGGACAAACAAGCCCCTCATTGCTTCCAATTTGATTATTATCTTCTTTATCCTCAATATTAACTGCCAACTGTGTTTGTGTTTCATTAATCAATATTCCATCAACGGGTTTAATTTCTATTTCTAGTTTATCATTTCCTAACGTAAAAGTATTAAGCATAAATTGTGCAACATAATCAACAATAGATGATGCTGTCCTTATCATTGCCCTCTTAGAATCAATTTCTCCTCCATTTGAATTTCTTACAAATCCAGATGGTTCGAATTTTTGATGTCTGAATTTATTAAATAAAACCTCAATTGGAACACCATACTGTAAATTCATCGAAATAGAGGTCGCCCAAGCATCCACTAATCCATTCACAGTTGATCCTACTTTATGCATTGTTACAAATATTTCTCCAGGTTTACCGTCATCATAAAGACCAATAGTCAAATATCCCTCATGTCCAGAAATATCAAATTTATGAGTTACACTTTTTCTTGTCTGCGGCAGTTTTTTTCTTTCCTGAATCTTCATTACTTCAGCAATTGTCTGAAGTCCTTTCTTTTTTACTATCTCACCGTCTGTTTTCTGTGTATTTAATGGCTGACTTCTTTTACTATTTTCTCTATAAATTGCAACTGCTTTCAGTCCTTTTTCCCATGCAAAAATATAAGCATCTAATATATCGTCAACACTTGATTCTTCAGGCATATTAACTGTCTTACTTATTGCTCCTGAAATAAATGGTTGGCATACAGCCATCATTTTAATATGCCCTTTGTAACTAATTGCTCTTTTTCCCTTTGCAGGTTTAAATGCACAGTCAAATATTGCAAGGTGTTCATCTTTAATCCATGGAGATCCTTCAACAGTATCATTTTTATCTATATAATTTAGTATATCTTCAATTTGTTTTTCCGCATATCCCAAACCAGCCAACGAAATAGGAACTGCACGGTTAACAATTTTTAACATTCCTCCTCCGCTCAATACTTTATATTTTACGAGAGCTATATCTGGTTCTATTCCAGTTGTATCACAATCCATCATAAAAGCAATAGTTCCTGTTGGCGCGAGTACTGTTGCTTGAGAATTTCTATATCCATATTTTTCTCCCAAATTAATTGCATCCGTCCAACAATCCCATGCTTCGTTAACTAAATTTCTCAAATGGACAGGCATTTTATTCACTTCAATTTCTTTTACATGCTCTCTGTGCATTTTCATTACTTCAAGCATAGGTTCTTTATTGATAGAAAAACCTTCAAATGAACCAACTAAAGCAGCAAGTTCAGCAGATGTTTTATATGCTTCTCCGCACATTATAGCAGTTATAGCAGCAGCAACAGCTCTGCCTTCATCAGAATCATAAGGTAATCCAAGACTCATTAACAATGCACCTAAGTTTGCGTATCCTAATCCCAAAGGTCTAAACTTGTGAGAACGTTCTGTAATCTCTGAAGTCGGATAACTAGCACCATCAACAATTATGTCCATGGCAATTATAAATGTTCGAACAACTCTCTTAAAACTTTCAAAATCAAAATTACCATCAGGAGTTAAAAATTTCATTAAATTAATAGAAGCAAGATTACAAGCAGTATCATCTAAATAAACGAACTCACTGCAAGGATTAGTTGCATTAATCCTTCCAGAATTTTTAGAAGTATGATATTTTTGAATAATGCTGTCGCATTGAATTCCTGGATCACCACAAATCCAAGTTCCCTCAGCAATTTTTTTCATTATATCTTTTGCCTTATAAGCTTCGCAATTTTTTCCAGTAGTAACGAACTTTGTGTGCCATTCCTTATCTTCCTTTACACACTGCATAAATTCATCTGGCACTCTAATAGACATATTGCAATTTTGAAAGAAAATACTCCCATATGCTTCTCCGTTCATACCTCCACCATAGCCTTGTTCAATCAAAGCCCATGCTTTCTTCTCTTCTTTTTGTTTCGCCTCAATGAAATCCATTATATCAGGGTGATCAACATTAAGAATTTCCATTTTTGCAGCTCTGCGCGTCTTACCTCCTGATTTTATAATGTTTGCATAAGCATCATACCCTCTCATGAAACTTACTGGTCCGGATGCTCTTCCTCCTCCAGTAATTTTTTCTCTTGTACTTCTAATAGGGGACCTATTAGTGCCTGTACCAGAACCAGCTTTAAACAAAATCGCTTCTGATACTTGAACTTTCATTATAGATTCCATATTATCTTCTATACTTAAAATAAAACATGCTGAACACTGAGGCCTGTCTTCACCTTTTTCAGCAGGAACTGCTCTTTGAGTTTCAAAATCCCACTTAAAAGAAGATACTCCTCCAGCTTTAGGATTATAACTATTTATTCCTACATTAAACCATACTGGCGAATTAAAAACGCATAGTTGATTGAGGCAAATAGCCGCTACTTCATCTCTTAAAATCTTAGCTTTTTCAGAATCAAAATACTTTTGTTTTATGGCTTGTCTTTCAAAAAAGTCTGCTACTCTAGATATAAGCATCTCAATACTATTTTCTCTTTCACCTTTAGCTTGATCGCCCCAAAAATATTTACTTGCAACAACCTTAATTGCAAGAGAGCTCCAAAATGAAGGCTTTTTCACATTTGGCTGAGTAAAAATCTCTTTACCACGATCATCGCTTACTTTGACATCTTCTGCAACCCATTTTATCAAATTGCCATAAATATCATATTCAAATGGGTTCTTACCTTCTTTTGTAAAATATTTGTATAATTCAAAATTTCCTTCTTCAAGCAATTTTAATCTTTCTGGCGTCATTTTTAATTTCTTAAACATCCGCTCCTTTATCTTTTAAAATTATTATCACTTTCAACTTAACCCCTTTATTTCTTTCTTAAAATCAGAAACATCCCTAAAATCTCTATAAACAGAAGCAAATCTAATATATGCTACTTTATCAACTTTCTTCAATTCTCTAGAAACAAATTCTCCAATCACTTCGCTTTTAACCTCTTTTTTACCCATTTTTTTTAATTTTTCTTGTACATTCACTAAAATTTTCTCAATTGTTTCAGTGCTAATTGGCCTTTTCTCACACGCCTTTGAAATTCCCCTTTTTATTTTTTCTTTATCAAAAACTTCCCTTCTGCCATCTTTCTTTATAACTTTTAGCCCCACGTTTTCTAATGCTTCAAGAGTATTAAATCTCTTTTCGCACTTCAAACATTCTCTGCGCCTCTTTGTATTGCCATCTTCACTGCTGTCTCTTTTATCAACAACTTTTGTTTCGATATGTAAGCAATAAGGGCAGCGCATTTGAGTACCACAACAGATTGTGTTTTTGTCTTATCGACGACACAACTCGTTGTATTTCCCTTTCTATAAAACAATTCTATATTTAAACATTTCCCTGTTATTTATTTTTCCGTCGACACGAAGAGATAAATTTTTCGTATCACTTTTTGAGTGATAAAACTCAAAAACATGAATTATGCCTGCTAATTGATGAAAAAAGGTTTAATTAATTTTTCTAATGGTATTTTAAATTCAAAATACTTATATAGATCATAATTTTTAATATACGATGCAGACTAAATTCAAACGCCATCAGGCAGTTCTATTATTGCAAGATGCCGATCCAGAATATGTAGAATATCATAATGAATCTGAATCAGATTTTGAAGAAATTTCTATAAAAAAAGGAATGAAAGGAAAAATTAATATTTTATTGCCAAATGGAAAATATCATGTAGAAATTTTGGACAAAAATGGCAAAATCATAGCTTATGCTCCTTTTAATGAAGAAGATCTTGAAGAAACTTGATTTTTGAATAAAAAGCACAGCTACTATATTTAGGAGAAATCTTTATGAATATTCTCTTTTTGATTTAATAAATAAGTTTAATTAATACTGAGAGAATTATTCTTGCGTAAACTCCTTACTTTAGTTCGTGAGAAAGCAAGAATAATTCTCGAGGCAGAGAAACTCTTCGAGTTTCGAGGTGCTCAGAAACTAAAAGTTTCTGACATATTCAAGAACCATACTTGTTAACACGCCATACACTTTAGTGTATGGTTCTTGACATTACAGAAAAAGTTATTGTCAGCGATGAAAGCATTTTTAAGCATCTTTCTTACGGCAGTATAAATAAGCTTTTTGCATAAATTTCACCCAAAAGTAAAAGCATAAACTTTCATTTCTTCAAAAGGCAGAATTTTCAAAACTCTTGAATTATATGAAGGATGTTTAATTAGATTATACATATCTGCGCCTTCAACTTTAATATAACTCTTCTCATTTTCAAATAATATGTCCTTCCCAGCATCGCTTTTTCTTAAAGGAGCGTCATCTAGCAATACCTCTGCTTTTCCGAATCCAGAAATAACAATATTAACTTCTGAGGCATAATATCTAAGAGCAATATGCCCTATTTGCCCTTTACCCTTATATTCAAAATATTCCGATTCTTGCGCCCAATCTCCTTGTAAATAAATTATATCTCTCTTATTATCTCCGTTGTCAATATACTCATCACAGCCCTCTTTTGTACAAACTTTCCCAGAGCCAATTCCATTGTTCCTTAAAGAACCTGCATAAATTTCCCTTGAGGTATTAAAATCATATTTTCTCTCCTGTTTAGAAACCATTTCCAGTTTATCAAAAGTTTCCTTTAGTTTATCCAATTCTTCAGCGATTTTAGAATCAACATCATCATATCCAGATTCTCCAATATGTTCAAATATAATTTCTCCTTCACCATTAATTAACGCAGCACGAGGCCAATATGTATTTCCATAATTTTCCCAGTTTATTCTCTCAGGGTCTTGCAATACTGGCCAGTCTATATTATATTTCTTAATCGCATATTTAACATTCCCAATTTCTTTTTCAAATTCAAATTCAGGCGTGTGAATACCTATTAACATAAACCTTTTCCCTTTGTATTTTTTCCATATACTTTTCAAAGAAGGCAATGTTCTAATACAATTAACACAGCTATATGTCCAAAAATCAAGAAGAATAATTTTGCCTCTTAATTTATCAATTGTCAATATATCACTATTCAACCAAAATTTTGGATTTTTTCCTTCTATATTAGGAGCTTTTCTTTTTTTATTGAACATAAGATATTAACTCATAGCAAGATTAAATACTTATCTTTAATGTCAAGAACTCTCGGACTAAAGGCGTGTTCGGGTTCTTGAGCACCATCAAGATTTGATTTGCTTGCCCTCGAACTAAAGTAGGGGATTGCGCAAATACAAATCTCGAGGTTTCAAATATTATAGCATTGGACTCGAATAATTGAACGCTGACATCGATGCTATATTCGCGGAACATAAAAGCAATGTTCAATTATTTATGTTTCGCGTTATAATTAAAAATTACTTTGTTGCTTTTTCAAAAATTTCTCTATCTCTTTTACAACATAATCAATATCTCTTCTTGTGATGAATTCATTAAGCACAAGTCTCAATGAACCTTTTATTTCTTCTTCATTTAATCCAAGAGCTTTTAAAACTCTATTTTCTTTCTGTTGTTTGCTTAAGCAAGCGCTTCTTGTGGAGCACATAACTCCTTTTTGAGATAAATAAAGTACCAATTGCTCTGCATCAACATCTCTAAAACTAATATTCACATTGTTATACATTCTTTTCTCAATTGAACCATTAATCTTTCCTCCAATCTTCTTCAGTCTTAAAATAAGATAATCTTTCAGCTTTCTTACTTTCTCTCTATTAATCTTTCTAGTAATTTCCAGAGCTTTAGCAAATCCCATTATTCCAGGCACATTTTCCGTGCCTCCTCTTCTTCCAGCCTCCTGCCCTCCGCCAATAATTAATGGTTTTATTTCAATTCCTTCTCTGGCATAAATAAATCCGACTCCCTTTGGCCCGCTTATTTTATGTGCGCTCGCGCTTAACAAATCAACTCCAATTTCTCCAATATTAATTCTCTCTTTTCCAAAACTTTGGACAGCATCGGTATGAAAAAGCACACCCTTCTTTTTGCACAACACACCAATCGCTCTTAGATTCTGTATTACTCCAATTTCATTATTAGCATGCATAACTGAAATGAACAGAGTCTTATCATCAATAGCTTCTTCCAATTTCTCCAAATCAATCAAACCTTCTTTATCAACAGGAATTTCTCTCACGTCATATCCTAAAACTTTTAGATATTGTGCTGATTCATAAATAGAAGAATGTTCAATCGCACTGACAAAAATCTTATTTTTTCCTGTCTTAATAGGCGCGATTCCCATTAAAGCCATGTTATTTGCCTCTGTGCCGCCAGAAACAAAAATAATTTCATGGGCTTTTGCTCCAATTTCAGCAGCAAGTTTCTTTCTTGAGTCATTTATTGCTTTCAATGCATTCTCTCCCAAATAATGCGGAGAACTAGGATTGCCGTATTCTTTCGTTGAGTAATAATCGATCTCTCTAACAACTTCTTTATAAACTGGAGTTGTTGCAGCATTATCAAGATAAATTATTCTTCTAGCCATCTCTTACTAAATATAAGCATATTTTTAAATCCTTATTTGTCTTATTATCAATTATAAATTTACAAAACACACGTAAATTTATAAGCCTCTTGCTCTAAAAAATTAAATGAATAATGAAAATCTTAATGGCATGAAAAGATTAACTATTGTTGTCTTTGGCGGCACAGGCGACTTAATGAAGCGCAAGTTAGTTCCTGCTCTAGCTTCATTATTATACAAAAAAATAATTTCATCCGATTCAACAATAATAGGTATAGCAAGAGGCGACTTAAATGATGAGAGTTACAAAAATGTGCTTATTGAAAGCGCAAAAAATTCAGTTAATAAAGAACAAATCAAGCAGCTCAATATAAAATTTTTCAGAGGCGACGCTAACAATCCAGAATCGCTGGCAAAGTTATCAGATTTCATTAAGTCTATAGAGCCTAAAGAAGGCAGAAATAGAATTCTCTATCTTTCAACATCATTTAATCTATTTCCTGCAATCATTCAGCAATTAAAAGCACAATCTCTTCATGAACAAAAAAATAGCAATTTCGTTCGTGTTGTTTTCGAAAAACCCTTTGGTTTCAATCTAGAATCATCTAATATCCTAGAAAAGTCAATACATAATGTATTTTCAGAAGATCAAATTTTTCGTATCGACCATTATCTTGCAAAAGAGACAGTACAAAACATAAGTATTTTGAAATTTACAAATCCGTTATTTAACTATTTATTAAGAAAAGATGCGGTAGAATCAATATCTCTAACAGTTGACGAAGACATTGGAGTAGGAAATAGAATAGCATATTACAATGAAACAGGAGCTATTAAAGATATGATTCAGAGCCATCTTCTTCAAGTTCTTTCATTAATACTTATGGAAAATCCCTCAGAACTAAAAGCAGAAAAAATTCATGATGAAAAAGTTAGAGCTCTCCAGAATCTCAAAGTTCTTCCTTCTGAGCATCATTTTTTAGGACAATATCAGTCATATACAAGAGAAGCTTCTTTGTTAGGTATAACAGAATCAAAAACAGAAACTTTTGCCAGAATGATTTTAGAATGTGTCAATGAACGTTGGAAAGGAGTTAAACTAATATTACGCACTGGCAAAATGCTAAAAAGAAAATTTGGGCAAATAATGGTTAATTTTCGCTCTCTTCCAGATAAAATAAATAATCCTTTGCCTAATATAGTAAATAACCAAATGATAATAGATATATATCCAACACAGGACATAAAACTCATATTAAATACAAGAAAGCCCTTAACTCAGGGCGATATTGAGAAAATTAGTCTGGATTTCTGCCATGAGTCATATTTCGGCCCCAACACAACTGACGAATATGCAACTCTCTTTACAGATATTATATCTAATGATAAAACTCTCTTTACACGTTTTGATGAACTCAGAGAAAGCTGGAAAATTATTGAAAAAATCGAACAAATAAAGGATAAAATTCCATTCATTTTCTATCCAGATAGTTCAGATCCAGAAGATATAAAGAATTTATAAATATTTAAACTTTCATTAACCTATGATAATAAGGGCCTGTATTATAACGGTAGAATGCGTCCTTCGCAAGGACGAGATCCGAGTTCAATTCTCGGCAGGTCCATGAGTACTTTTTGTCTAGATTGATTCGTTGTTTTGATAGACACAAAAAATGTACAAAAAGATGTACATTTTCTTTCACTCGACAGCATATAAAGAAAAACTGCGAGAATACAAAATGGCAAAAAGAGATCCCTACAACAATAAAGAAAGCTATCTTGCTTGGAAAGAACGTGCCAAGAATGGTATTGAAGGCATAGGTAATAAGAACAGAGATATTTTACTCAGATATGTAGAAGATATGGAGTTATCACTATTTTTTTCTTACCCTCATAAATATCTATTAATCTAGAAGTGCAAAGCACTTCTTTTTTTTCAACAGTCAAATACTTTTCCC
>JBBSYK010000052.1:0-1545 GCA_038045285.1 Nanobdellota archaeon
ATAAGAATTATCTAAGTGGACAAGCTCTACGAGGGATTTCGCAAAAGTTTAGTAAGAAAATCATTTATATATTTAGTAAAGATAATATAAATATGATTAAAGAGAGAGGAGCGCAGACAAATTCTGGATTAGCTATTGCTGGTTTTGTATTAGGAATTGTTTCTCTCGTTTTTGTTTGACTGTTTATTATAGCAATTCCTGCTGGAATTGCAGCTATTGTTTTAGGAATTTTGGGACTTAGACAGATTAAAAGAGAAAATAAAAAAGGCAATGCCCTTGCTATAATAGGACTTGTTCTTGGGATTGTTTCTATAGTTTTGTATGTTTTATTGATTACTGTGATATTTGGAGGAATATTTTTGAGAAATACTGTTTCTGATAGTTCTATAAAATATTCTGGAAATATAGGAGATGCTGAAACGAGAATTACAACGAAGAGTATTCAAATTAAGGTAGACGCAAACGCGCAATTTTTAGAACAATATAAAAATAAGTATGGAGTTTACCCTAAGGATTTAAATGAAGGAACAGCAAAAGGATATTATTTATACCGTAATGATGGTTATACTGATTTTGAATATTCTACGACGCTCGATGGTAAGGGATATACTTTAAAGAGTGCTGGTTTTGATAAGGAATTCAATACTATAGATGATATAATTTTTGAGATAAGTGATTAATGTTATATTAGCCGTTGTTATGTATAGTAAATTTGAGATTATAAATTATTAGAGATAAAATGGCCTGACGAAGAATTGAACTTCGAACTCCTCCACGTCAAAGAGGCATTTTACCATTGAACTATCAGGCCTTCAATATCAAAGCTTTTTTATCCTTTTTAATGTTTTTGTAAGCATTATTTTTTTGTTTTTTTGCCTTTTCACATCATAGCAGGATTTTTAAACGAATATAATATAGAAGATTTAAGCCTCCATAGCTCAGTTGGCTAGAGCGGCGGTTTTGTACAATTGTCGTTAATGCAAGATAATTCAAAAGAACCGTAGGTCGAGGGTTCGACTCCCTCTGGAGGCTTTTTTTCTCCAACCAAGAATTTAAATATATATAATGATACTTGTTTTTATGGGGAGTGATAGAGAGGATGTATTTGATGATGATCTGGAGGTAGAGGAGAGAAAACGCAGACCTTTTTTTAAACATTCTTTATTTAAAAAGTGGGTAATAAAACAAAAGAGAAAAAAACTTTTTATTCTTCTTGATTTTTTTGCTCTATTTGCATTTGTTATTTCTATTTATTTTTTTTCACAAAAGATTTATAGCAAAGGAATTATTTCACTAACAGTTACTCTGGCAATAATTCTTTTCTTCTTTGTAAGAGAAAAAATGAGACATAAGAGACTTAGAGTATTGTTGCGTTAACGGTTAATACTTAAAACTGAGAAAGATTTATTAACTATCTTTTATAAGATATGATATAGGTTTTAAAGAATGGTTTAGATCTCTTCCTTCATGTAAGAAGTTTTTATTGCCTCATTCTAAACTTTTGCGTTTTTAACGAACACAAAAGTGTTCATTACCTTTTTTAAT
>JBBSYK010000053.1:0-8837 GCA_038045285.1 Nanobdellota archaeon
CTAAAAATCCTTCAAAGTTGCTCATAATTTAGTCCCAAACATGTAGTTGAATCATCATTCCTAATGACATACTAACAATAGGTCCACAAATGGATAATACTTTTCCTGTTTTTACTTTCAAGTTATTTATCGGATAAGAATAGGGGTTGGCTATTAGAGAATAGGCGTATAATCTGCCCCTCTTTTCTTTTAGGATATCTAATGCGGCGCACACCTCTATTATGGGGTCTTTTTCACTCCCAAATAGACCTAATTCTGCGGGCTCTATAGAGTTTTCATCTAATGCAGGCCTGTTTTTAACTATCTGTTCAAGTTCCGCTTCCTTAAGCGTACGTAACTGTTCAGCTACGTTTTTTCTCTTCTGTTCTAATAGTGCTAATGCGTAATAATAAGTACTGCTCATAATTTTTCTTTTTTTTGTTGTTATAAATATCTTTGTTGTTTTTATAAAACAACAACTTTATATACTGCGAATTGTTTGAGAGGTTATGAAAGAAGCGCTTATACAAATAGGCTTGAACGAACAAGAGGCAGAGGTTTACAGTACTCTTGCCAAACGTGATGGAACATCTGCTGCTCAATTGGCTAAATTTACGACAATTAATAGAAGTGTGGTCTATGGCGTTTTAGAATCTTTGAAGGAAAAAGGTTTGGTAAGCGAGGTTCTGATTCAAGGAGTTAAACAATTTTCAATTACAAAACCAGAGGCATTGATGAGTTACGTAAAGATTAAGGAAGAAGCTGCTAAAGAGATATTAAGTTCTTTGAAAAAGTTAGAAAAGGACGAGCAAGGAAGTGTGAAAGTTGAAGTGTATCGAGGAGTACAAGGGGGCTTGGCGGTGCTTAAGGACATACTTGCTACTGGTAAAGACTACGTGGCTTTTGGAGAGGATAGATTATTTCAGGAATTATTTGGGACATTGGCAGAACAGTACGTACGACAATTGAAAGAGAAGAGGATACGAGAGAGGCTGTTGGTTCCTCATGAGAGTACTGTTTTGGCGGGTAAGTATTCGAAAGTGAAACATTTACCTAAATATATTAAGCTTCCGAGTATAAGTGTTATTTATGGAAACAAAGTTGCGTTTGCCATTTTTCAAAAGCCATATTATGCAATTGTAATAGAGTCAACGGATTTAGTACAGACGTATAAATCTCTTTTTGAATATTTGTGGAAGATTGCACGAATTTAATCCTCAAGTTTCAAGACTATTCTTTTTTTATCTGGGACAGAAATGAGCACTTGTTTTCCAGAAGATAGATTTAGCGACCGAATTAAGTCTTTATTAAAGTAAACTCCAAGACGGTCTTTAGAAAGTTTTACAATTGATTGTTTAATCTTTAAGGGAGATTCTTTTTCTTTTATTTCTCTTACAACTTCTACTGCTGATTTGGGGTCAAAAGTAAAATAATCGCAATTAGTGCACTGATAACTAACTGCTTTGGTTTTTGCGTCTTCTACGCTGACCTTTATTTTCTTCAATTTTGAGCTACAATTTGGGCATATCATTTTATTTTTTGTATTTTGCATTAATTACCAATAATGCGTTATTTTCTAATTTACAAAGTATATAATGCTCTGGCGTTTCAATTTCTAGTCTGTCTCCTTTCTTTCTTATGTTTTTTGTAGTCATGATAATCTCAATAACTTTGCTCCATGGAAAGTTTTTTTCATGATATATGATATAGTGAAACGTTTTTCTTATACTTTTAAAGTGAACCATTTCATGTTAAAAAGTGTAGTCTTTTGGACTATAAAAATCTTTTGCTTTTTCAGATGTCTAAGACAGAGATGTTTTGATTTTTTACTAAAGGAAGACTTAAAAATCCTCATGCGTATTTTACCTCATGTCATTTAAAGATAAAAAAGCAAGATGCCTCATTGGCGGATTAGCAGGGATTGTTCTTTTGGGTCTTGCTTTTTATCAGCCGAGAGAGCAGGAAGAACGACGCGTTAAAACTATTACTTTGGGAAACGGCGTGTTATTTCGCAAGGAAATTGTGAAAAAAAGCAATGGATATACTGGTATTGAAATTACACAGACTAAGGGAACAAATACAATTGATACTATTTGTTACAGAGATTTTAATGGTGATGGAAAAGTTGACACTATCTTGCGATTTGAGCATAGTTATGGACTAAAATATCCAAGCTTTTTACTTATAAGGAAATTGAATTATTCTAAGTGGGGAGAATGGTTCAATAGCGGAGATTTTTTATTAAGAAAAGAAATGAAAGAGGCAGGATTTTAGATAATGAGAAAATTATTAAACAGTAAAATGTTGATAACATTATGATAATTGTTTTTCTTTCTATTCTCTTAGGAATAATCCTCAGTTTAATCGTTGTTTTTGGAGATTATCTTATAAAGATGTCGGACTTTTTGTCCTCTATCTCGAAACGAATAAACTGAAATTACTCTTTGTAAACAAAAAGACCCTAAAAGTTACCAATTGAGATAGCACTTCTAGCCCATCTTTACAAATGAATCTTATTTATAAATCACAAATTTTTCTATTCTTTTTTCCATCAAAAATAATCTTATCTGAATAATTTTTCTTTAAAATAGCACAAGTTTTGGCATCCATCTCTCCAGCTATGTAGAATCCTAAGAAATAATGATTTTTAAGGAGATCATTTTCTTTTTTACCAATCATTTCAGGCGCTTTTGTTTCGAGATAACGAGCAAGAGCATCTTTTTCAGATGCAGGGTATCTTAGCTGATGTTTCCTTCCTGTTCTTTTAATTAAAGCTATAAGCTTATTTTTATTAGGATACTTAAGAATATATTTGGACAGTTCCTTTTCAATCTTCCAAAACTCTAATATTTTCCTAACCTTTCCATTATAGGGTTCGTAATAATATCTATCTATAACTTCTCGAGTTATGGTGTTTATATTAGCTAATTCTTCTAAATAGTTTCTATCATGTTCATACCAATAATCCACTACTGCTCTTGCAGCCTGAAAGTTTATAGAATTGTTGTAATAGGTAAGTTCTTTTAAGAATTTAATATCAAAAAGAAGATTATATTTCCATTTGTAAGAACTGAAATATACAAATCCCAAACTATAATAAATACAGTTATCTATTCCTAAGAACTTCTCCATATGGGGTGTTTTTTGTGGAGAATTATGTGTTTTGGGAAGCTTTAGCTTGCCTTCTCTGAGAATCTCATGAAACACTTGTTTGTTATGAATGGCGTGAACTATTACAGGATTTCCATGAATTTTAACAAAGGACCTAAGAAGTTTTTTTCGTTTTTGCATTTGTTTTTTAATAGATTGTTCCTGCTTTTTGAAGGGGATTACCATAATAATCAAAACTAAAAGTTATATATAAACCGTTCGAAATATAGTATATATAATATATCTAACAATTGAATGGCTTCGCGCAGAATCGTTTTAAGATATGAGACAAAATGTAGCCCATCTTATAAAATTAGCTTCTTTGCAGAACGGATTTTCTGGTTGGTATTTACTCATGTTTGGAGCAATAATATATGGATTAACTGGAATAGGTTGGTTTTTTGTTATGAGGCATCTTAAACTTTCTACTATTGGAGTTGTCTTTGGCATGAGTTGTTTAATTGCTTTAACTTTAGTAAGTGTATTTTATTTTAATGAAGATATTAATAGTTATGAAATTTTTGGCATAATTTTAGCAATAATATCTATAATGATTCTGGCAAGGTTTGCTTAATTTTTATTTTTAGGAGCATTTCGGATTTTTATAAATTTGTAATGCGCATCTTGCGTCGGCTGATTGCAGAGAGGACAGAGTGATTTTAAAGTGTAAACTTTATTGTGTTGATTCGAGCATTGTCTGAGTTTCATTAATAATTAAATCTCCCCCCATATTCTTTATGAGTCATCCATTCTAAAATAATATTGATGATCATTACCTCATTTTCTGCTAAAGTATACAATAATCTCCAAGCATTAGGAAGATCGTATTTCCATAAATTTGTTATAGGATATTTATCAGTATATTCTTTAGGCCAGAGTTTTTTATTCATCTTATTACTTTTCCTTTATTTCAAAAATAGCTTTTTTATTTTTAGCGCGAGATTCAATTTCTGTCAAAGTGGAAGATAATTTATGTTCGGCCTCTTTGAAATCTTTTGCTTTTGCAGATATAGAGAATTTCGATGAGCCGAGATAACGAATATCTAGATTAGTAATGGAGAGAATATCTTTTATATCGTTTATTGAAAAAGTAGAAGACCTCAAGATAAATATTTTCTTTACTATTTTTTCTTTTTCTTCTTTTTCTGCTAGGAGAATTAAAACTCTTTTCGATTGCTCTTTTGAAAAGTATTCTTCAAGAAGTTTAGGATTTAATTTAACTTCTTCAATAAAATTGGCTATTAAGAATTTTTCTTTAATTTTTTTAATTATTTCCTCTGAATTTTCAATATTAGTCTTAAGCATACTTTGAAAGGTTCTCTCTTTTTTGTATTGGTCTTGCACTTGTTTACGTTCTTTTGCAGTAACTCTGCGTAGACTTAATTGGATATTTCCAGGTGTATTTTTTATAACTTTGCATACGATAAGTTTGTTTGGAGCAATATATTCACGAATATTACGAATTCTGCCGGCTGCTACTTCAGACATTACCATACTTCCATCTCCGTTTTCCTCTATTTTTAGAAATATGGTGGTTCCCTCTATATTTTTGACTTTACACATTACAAGATCTTGTTCTTTTATTTCCATTTTATAACTCTAGAGAGATTTGGTAAAGCAACTATATTCATTTTATAAGATTTCTTTAACTAAGGCTCGAACCCTTGATTTACCTCCCAGGGTTTTTAAAAGCAGATAATTGCACCTATTGCATTTTGTTTTAATAGAGGATTTCCCAAAAACAATTTGAGTATTTTTACATTTAGGGCAGAGAATTCTGAGGAATTTTCCTTTTAATGTTTCGTTCATTATTTTGTAAGAAATAGAGAGGTTTTAAAGATTTGGTTGTATAGATTTTTGTTATGATAAGTTGATGGTGCGGGTTAGACTTTTATCATTTCAACATCTAGAACTTTTCTTAATTCTTGAATAAAAATTTCTTCTTGAGCCTTATGTATAAGACAACCTGCAGCATTAGGATGCCCACCGACTTCTCCACCTATTTGAACAACAACTTTATTTAGAACTTCACGAACATTCAGGCCTTCCCTTCCCGCAATTCTGGCTGAAACTTTAATTTTATCTTGATTGTAGGCAAGGGCAACGATAATCGTGCCTTCTTCATATATTGGAGAACGGGAGATAATTGATGCGACGGTTCCAATTATAGTGTCCTTAATTTGATCTTTAGCATTAATAATTGTATAATTTTTTCCTGTTATTTTTTCTGATTCTGAAATAAAACGAAGAGCTGAAACGAGATGTTGTTTATATTCGATGTAAATTTTATTTGCTTCTTCATGGTATTTTTTGTTTCCTAAACAAAAACCCAAGGAAACTTCTGATCTATCCATGCGACTACAGGCATTTATAAGAGCTGAAAGTTCTCTTGCGTCTTCTAACTTATTGAAAAATCTGATAAGGTAAATGTTTCCTATAAGATCAGAAAGATTTTTTTGATTAATACATCTTAACATAATAGCTGTAGTCAAGGAAGACATTTCTTCTTCTGAAAGTTCATAAATTGCCTTAAACCTGCCGTTTTCCCTTGAAATATTGGCTTCTTTTAATAATTCTATAGAGTTTTTAAATGAACCACTTACACCTGGAATGTAAGGATTTGATGAATATTCTAAAGTTTTATCTAAGGGGCGAGTCGAGGGATATAGCAAAAGACCTTTTTTCACCGTAGTTTCTGAATCTTTGATAATTTCGTCGTAAATTTTTCCAATATTTTTTTCAAGAACATCTCCAACCATTCCTATAATTGCAAGAGAGGCAAGATCTTTATTTTCAGGTGAAATAGTTTTTGCAAATAGAT
This sequence comes from Nanobdellota archaeon, assembly GCA_038045285.1. Lineage (GTDB taxonomy): Archaea > Nanobdellota > Nanobdellia > Pacearchaeales > GW2011-AR1 > VGKP01. The sequence goes on from JBBSYK010000053.1 coordinate 5,951, forward strand.
AGCAAAGAGCAGCACTTGAAATAATTTCTGTCTTTTCTAAATGGGGATTTAACATAGATATATTTTCTGGTAAATCCTGAATAACTTCGTGATGATCAAGTATAAGTACGGATGTTTTTTTCTTTTTTAAGTGGTTTAAACTTCCTGATGCAAGATCAAGAAAAACAAGGATATGATCATCTGGAAGCGAGTCTATAAATGATTCTTCGAGGCCTTTCACTATCTGCAAAGAGAATTTTTTCTTCCATCTTTGCAATGCACGAGTAAATATTGCTGCAGAGGTTATGCCATCAGTGTCATAATGACTAATTACTTTTATTGGTTTTTCTTTGCTCAATAAGTCAATTTGTTCAATGAGGGATTTTATTTTCTTTAACATAATCTCTTTTTTTCTTTAAAAATACTAGCTTCTAACTTAAAAACTTTTTGAATTTATTTTTTTGCCACCCAAAAGGTTTTAGTTAAAGATCTTTTTGCTGTGTAGTCATGTTTGTTTTTAGAAATATGTTTTTCGAGAGACTCTATCTTTTTAAGAAATACTGCTTTATCCGTTAAGGGTGTAATGTTACTATTTTTTAAGATTTCTGTAATTTTCTTTCCAAGCAACTTTGCTTTCGGTATTCCATGTTTATCTCTTAGTATGAGGCCTATTTTTGCTGGACTATAGTTTTCGTTATGGAGATCAATGACTATTTTTTCCAATTCAGCATTTTTTATTTTCAACCAGTCAGGTTTGTCGAGTTTTTTTGTTTCTTCTAGTTTTTCTATTACCATAGATTTTTTTGGGTTAGAGGCATTAAAAAGCTTGCGGTTTACTGAATTTAGATTTTTTTTGGAGTATTTATTAAATTTAACAAATAAAACATAATTTTAAAAACCCAGATTTCCAGCATTTCTATATGGGTAGAATTAAGTCATTGATGGTAAAAAGAGCCGCGAAACAGCTTTTAGGAGATGAAGATACAGTATTTACTTCAAGTTTTGATTTTAATAAGAAGCTTTTAAAGAATCTTATGCCAAGTAAGCCTATTAAAAATAAAGTTGCAGGATATATAGCTCGATTGATAAGAATGAAAACTAAAGTCAAAAAGCCTAAAATTATCAAAGATGCTGCAAAAGAATTTAGTAATTATAATTATTAATGCAGAATTATATTTGAAGAGATTGCTTTTTCTTGCTTAGTAATTTATTCAATTTGTCTTCTACGCTGGTTAAACTTATTTTGATATTTTCCAGTTCTTTTAATTTTTTTTTGTTAATCATAAAAGTAATAATCTGAAAAATTATTGTAAAGATAAACACTATTCCTAGTGCTTGCAACCAATTTGTTAGACTTCCGATTTGTGTTAAAATATTGATAACTTCTTCATTTAATATTTCAGCAGGCATATTGGCTTTATGATAACTTTCCTTATTAATCTTTCTAATTGATAGGATGAATTTTTACTAATCTTTAAAAAGTGTTCTTTTATGATATCTTTAAGGCGCTGTAGTTCAGTGGTAGAATGCCTGTCTCATGAGCAGGAAGTCGGGAGTTCAATTCTCCCCAGCGCCATTGCATCATATTTCAAAGCATTTATTAATGCTTTTTTCTTTAGTTTATAATGGGATCTAGAGATGAAAATTTCAAAGTAAAAAAATACATTATTGTTAGAGATATTATTGCTACATTAGATATTGTTTTGGCTATTCTTATTATAATTTCGACTAGATATATAATTGATACTCCTTTGGCCGCAGCGACTCTTATTTTTGGTTATGGGATGCTTACTGTAACGACAGTATTAAAGATATTGCAAAAGTGGTAGTTGTTTAAAAGGTAATAATTAAAAACTCTTCTTCTCTTTGTTTTTTATGAAGAATGAAGAATGCGTATTTTGTAAAATAATAAAAGAAGAGATTAAATCAGAAGTTGTGAAAAGCAGCAATAACTTTATTGCAATTAGGGATATTCATCCTAAAACCGAAGGACATACATTAGTTATTCCCAAAAAACATTTTGTAACTCTTCTAGATTTTAGCAACAATTTAGGTGATGAATTATTACACTTTTTGAAGGAAATTTCTTCAAGTTTATTAGAAAATAAAATGGGGGATGGTTTTAACATAATAATGAATAATTTGGAACCTGCTGGGCAAGTAATAAAACATGCACATTTTCACATTATTCCGAGAAAAGAAGAAGATAATTTTAAATTACCCATATAAACTCAAATAATCCTATAATTGAATTGGTGATAATATTTAGTCATTATTTCAAAGTATTTTTATAGAGGTTTTCTTTCAATATCTGTCTATTGACTTCTTCCCTTTTCATATTAACAGAGAATATTTTTTTCCAAATAGATTTATTTTCTTTTTGATTGCATAATGCAAGGCTTAGGTTATGAATTTCTTGTGAAAATTTAGCTCTTCGGTTATATAAAGTGACAGGAACTCTATTAAATAATGCTCTTATGTGAACTTTATCATCTTTAAAACTGGCAACGACGGGGAGAGATAAATTTTCTTCTATTTCTTTAATATCGATTTCATATTTAGGGTCTTTAATCTTATTGAGTATTATCCCGCTAAGTTTGATTCCTCTTTGTTTGGCTAATTTAGCTGCTTTCATTGTACAACTTAGCGTTGGGTAATCAGGAGTAGTAACTACAAACAAATTATCAGATGATAAAATTGTTGAAAGTATTTCTTCATTTAAGCCTGGCGAAGAATCAACAATAATAAAATCGTATTTATCTTTTAATTTATTAATTTTATCTTTTAATTTAAGATAATTAAATATTTTATTATAAATGTAACTTCCAGCAATTACGTCGACTCCATAACGATTATTTATTCTCCGTAATACCGCCGCAGCTTGCTGCGGGGATAAAGCTATAAGTTT
>JBBSYK010000054.1:0-13510 GCA_038045285.1 Nanobdellota archaeon
TCACAATCCTGTCAAAGAATAATATATCTAATATAACATTAATTAATAATATCCGTTGCCTATATCTAATTTACTTTTTCACAACTGCTAAAATTTTCTCGCAATCTTTCTTTACAGCATTCACTGCATCAACAACTGCCTTTTTAACACTCTTGTCGCCGCTTTCAACCTTGAATATTGCGGGTTTTGAAGGATGTTCCCTTCTCCAAACAGCAAATTTTACTCCTGTCCTACACAAATATTCGCGCAAAACTTCTGCAACTGTTAAATTATCAATTTTAAGTTCTAATTCATTTTTCTCATTCTTTACTACTTCAATATTCATACTATTAGCCAATTTTGATCATTTATAAAACTTTTCTTTTTAATTTATCATATCCTGAAAAATAGTCTTTAACTCCCTTTAACTTTACAGCTCATGTTAAAAATTAATTTTAATTAAGATTGATATAAACCAACATAATGCTTTTAAAGGATGCATGTTCTTTAACGAAATGGAAAGTTATATCAAACTACTTGAGAGAATTTCTCAAGCTTCTGGATTAGGAAAAGATGAAATTGAAAGAAAAGTAGAGGCAAAGAGAGCGAAATTGTCCGGACTTGTTTCTAAAGAAGGGGCTGCACAAATAGTTGCTGCTGAATTAGGAATTAATTTTGACCGAGAGAGAATGAGAATTTCTGAACTTGTACAGGGTATGAAAAGGGTTAATGTTGCTGGCAAGATATTAGAACTCTATCCAATAAGACAATATAATAAAAATGGAAGAGAAGGAAAAGTTGCAAATATGATAATAGCAGATGAAAGTTCAAATATTAAAGTTGTTTTATGGGATATGAATCATATTTCTTTAATTGAAAATGGTAAAATTAAGATGGGGGATGTTATTGAAATAGGCAATGCAATGATTAGAAATGGAGAGTTACATTTATCATCTTTTTCAGATATAAAGCAAAGCAAGGAAAAAATAGATAATGTTGTTGTTCAGAGGGTATATAATATTAAAAAAATTGTAGATGCAAAAATAGGGCAGGATTTAAAAACAAGAGCAATTGTAGTGCAAGTTTTTGATCCAAGATATTTTGAAGTATGTAATGAATGCGGCAAAAAAGTGGTAGATTCTGAGTGCAAAATTCATGGCCAAGTAGAACCTAAGAGAAGAGCGCTGATTAATGTTATATTAGATGACGGGTCAGAGAGTATCAGAGGATTGTTGTCAAATGAACTTGCATTAAAACTTGGTTTGGAAGAAGAAGATATCTTTTCTCTGGAAAAGTTTTATGAAAAAAAAAGCTCATTAATCGGAGAGGAGAAATATTTCGTTGGAAATATCAGAAATAATGCATTGTATAATACAATTGAATTCAATGTTGAAAATATAGAGAACTTCAATGTAGAAGATTTAATAAAAGATTTTGAAAAAAAGAAGTAATTTCTTGCAGGTATTAAGTTATTATAGATGAAATCATAGGTCAAAGGAAGATTTAAATATTAGAAAAGATTGGGAGTAAGATGGCTGAGATATATAACACAGTTCTTTCGAGTCCGTTTGCACAGACTATTTTACTATTTGTATTAGTATTCGTTGTTGTTTTTGCTGTATTGCAGAAATCGAAGATTTTAGGGGATGGGAAGAAACAGATAGATGCTCTTGTTGCTTTGGCAATAGCTTTGTTATTTGTAGGAGTTGGGTATGCAACTGACTTAGTTTCTAAATTAATACCTTTTTTGGCTTTAAGCCTAGTAATTATATTAGTATTCTTGCTTCTGTGGGGCATGTTTTTTGTTGGAGCGGGTTTTACAACACCAAGTGGAGTAAGGATCGCAGGCGGAATTTTAGCATTTTTGGCAGTAATAGTTGCAGTTGTTTATTTTACTGGTTTTTGGAATACACTAATTGATTTTGTTTATAACAATTCAGGGTTGGTTGGGAATCTAATATTTATTGTTATAATTGGTTTGGCTGTCTGGGCAGCAATTGGATTTGGGAAAGATACAAACGGCGGCAGTGGAAAATAAAGAAATGATAGGTTAATATTTATCATAAAAAATATAATCTGATTATGCTATAGAATTATTTAAAGAAATGATGGAAGTTTTAATGTATTTTGTTTAAATATTATTTATGAATATTGTGGAAGTGGAAAAGGATTAATTTAGTTAAATGGTTATTGAAAGGACGAAATTTGTGAATAGATTTTACGGAAGGGACAGCGAAACATATATAAATATAGTTTAAATAATATGCTTATGGCTTTTGATATAGGGACAGTGATTGCACAATGGCAGACAGCTGGAATTTATGATTTTCTTCTGCCTTTTCTTCTAATATTTGCTATTGTTCTTGGTATTCTAAGATCAACAAATATTATTGGAGGTAATAAAGGATTACATATTATTATTGCTCTTGTTATTGGATTAATGGCAACAAGTTACAATTATTCTTCAGGATTATTGCTGTCTGATTTTCTGAGAGAATTATTTCCTAGATTAGGTTTAGGTTTAGCTGTTTTGGTTGCATTGTTAATATTAGTTGGTTTATTTATTAGTGATGAAGCAATGAAGACGTGGGCGCAGTATGTATTAATGGGGATTGGTGTAGTGATTTTTCTTATTGTAATATTAAAGAGTTTTGAAAGATATGGATTTTATAGTACTAATTTTGGAAATTATGCAGGATGGATTATCGGAGGCGTTTTAATAATAGGAGTAATCATAGCAGTAGCAGTAAGCGGACCAGCAAATCCTACTCAGCCACAACAAGGAGCATGGGTTCCATTTACAAGACCAGAAAGACATTGATTAAAAAATGGCACAAGTAGTTAATTTAAGCGGAGTGGAATTTTTTTTACCAATTTTAAGTTTCTTAGTTGTATTTATTATTATATACGCAGTATTAAATAAGACTAAGATTATTGGAGAGGGAAAATGGGGGCAGCTTTTTGTTTCTTTTGTTTTTGCGACAATATTTATCTCTGCTGCCGGAGCAAGAGATTATGTTTTGAATATTATTCCATGGTTTGCTATTTTAGTTGTTAGTTTTGTATTAATATTGGCAATTGTTGCATTTATTGGGAAACCTGTAGAGAATATGAATAAAGGGCTTGGAGTTGCATTTATTGTTATTCTAATTCTCGCTTTTTTGATATCTGCTATTTTTGTATTTTCTGATTATATCTCTCCTTACCTTCCATGGAGCCAAGGATATGGAACTGGAGGAAATCAGGATGTTTTAGGATTGCTGGATTGGATTTTTTCACCAAGAGTTTTTGGGGCAATTCTACTTTTAATTGTTTCTGCCGTAGTTAGTTGGATATTAGTGAAAGCTGGAGCAGAGAAGAAAAAATAAATAAAAAGTATTAGATTATAATTATTTTCTGTATTTTTATTTTATAGGATCGGACTCGAATAATTGAACGCGGACACCGATGATATTTTTTGGGAACGTAGAAGCAATGTTCAATTATCTATGTTCCACGTTATATTTCTTTATAGTCTTCTTTGGCATTTAAAGAAGCAGAAAGACCTTTACTATTAAGGAGAGACTTGAAAGATTTTTGAGTTTCAACAAGTTCAGATTTAATGTCTTCAACGTTTTGAACATATGAGCCAACTTTTTGCAATATTGAAAGTTCTAAACGATCGATAATTTTTTCTATACGTTTGAGGCGTTCATCAATAAAATTGATTTTTGCCTCAAATACGGATTTTAAGTCGAGTACAGCTTCTATCTTGTTTTTAAGAGGAGAAATTTTTTCAATTAAAACTTGCTCTGCAATTTCAGAAATAGCATCAGCTTCTGCTCCATATTGTTGATAAACCGGATATTGAGAATATTCTTGTTGATTATAATTAGGCTGCTGCTGTTCTTCTGGATAAGATGAAGAGGCAAATTCCTGCTGAGGTTGCTGCGCTTCTTGTGATTGTTCTGCTTGCTGAGCTGCTTGCTGAGATTGTTGTTTTGCTCTTTTAGCTTCTTGAGTTTCAGTAGCTAAAACAGAGGGCTGCATACCTTGAGATTGAGACATAATTTGAGTCATTGGAGGTTCTTGAGGCATTATTGATGACGAATCTTCAACTACTGAAGGGGCATTTACTGCATTTTTTATTTTTGTTTGAGATAGAGAATTATTTATCTCAGAGTAAGGAACTCCTCTTTCTGCAAGAGAGTCGATAATATCTTGTTCTGTATGCCCTTCTTGCTGCATTTTTCGAATTTCTTCTAATATTCCCATCTTCTTTTAGTATTATATCTTAAGTATTATAATTTATTGTTTCTGAAAAGATCAAATTGTCTTTGCAGAATCGAAAGATCTTCTTTTCTTGCTATTTTATCAATCTGTTCAGTAATATTTGAAATAATATCTTTTATTCGGGTATTTTCTTCCTTTAATTCAATAATAGACCTTTTTATTTCTCTTAACTCAAAATGAGATTTATCTTTTTCATTTATTACAGTCTGGCCAATCAGCAGAATTCTTTCTCGAAGAAGGCGTAGATTATCTTCTAAGTCTCTAAGACGCATTTGATCATTTGAATAAAACTGCTGGATTGCACCGGGGTTTTCTTCCATTCTAATTAAAGGAAAGATAGGTTTAAAATAGTTTGGATTTAAAAGAATGATCACGTAAAAGTTTAGTGATTTAGATAAGCGAAATATATTTAACAGACCTTAGAGTGAGATTAATATAAAGAAGAGGAAAAGAGAAAATGATATTTAATGAAAAGAGTGCGCCGTTTGCAGTTGAAGTTGAGAGAAAGCAAGGGGAAGATATACTCTATATTAACCTTTTGAAAACTGCAATCATACCTAGTATTGCAGATGATGGTAGAATGATGGAAAAAGTTGTGGATGCTCTGATAGAATATCCTAATGTTTCAAGAGTTATTTTTGTGCAGCAAAGGAATTATAATTATCATTTTGAGCAGATAAGTCTATTGTCGGAAATAGCCCGAGTTTATCATTACCTTTTAAAGCAAGAGCAAATTTTATCAATGACAACATTAAGTCTGTTTGGAAATGCGGCTGAAATATTTTCCGAAATAAGAAATTTTATGACGTTATTAAAACAAGACCCTATTAATTGTTATATAAGATTAAAAAGAAAAATTTCTTTTTTACATGAACAACTTGGAAAAAGCGAGTTTGGCGGGAGCGGGGAAAAAAGAGGGTATTTGCGTTTATTGGAAAAATTTTTAGGATTATTAGAACAAACAAAATTGATTAAAATATATAATGAGAAATATTCAAATTTTGGCGGGGAAGGAAGAGAAGTTTATAGAAATTTATTTAGATCAGATATCTTGCCTAATTTTACTTTTACAAGATTGATGGCTCAGCTTCCTGAAGGAGCAAAATTGATTGATCAATATAATGTTCAATTTGATTTGGAGTATGCAAGTGTCACAATTTTAAAGAAAGAAAACGAACCTAAATATTTTTATCACGTTCTGCCTCCAGAATACGTTTTAAGTGAAGAGCATTATTTTTTATTGCATTTGGCAAGAGGAGTATTGACTGAGTACAGGCCCAAGGCTGAAGAATTTATCGATCCAGAAAAAACAAGGCAGGTTTTTTTTAATGTTGCTAGAGATTTAATTGGTGAATTAGCTCAAAATAAAAAGATTAATTTGACTTATAAGGAAGTTGTTAATTTGGCAAGGATATTAGTCAGATATACTATAGGATATGGTCTTATTGAAATTCTTCTTGCCGACAAAAGATTACAGGATCTTGTATTAAATGCTCCAATATCACAAAATCCAATTTTTGTCAGGCACGAAAAATATGATGAATGTGTTACAAACATATTGCCCAGTTTTGAGGATGCAGAATCATGGGCTACTAAATTAAGACTGCAATCTGGAAGACCTCTTGATGAAGCAAATCCTGTTTTAGACACTGATTTAGCATTTGGCAATACAAGAGCGAGAGTTGCTGCAGTTAAAGAGCCATTATCACCCAATGGGTTAGCTTTTGCATTTAGAAGACACAGAGATGATCCTTGGACTTTGCCTCTTTTTATTAAAAATAAAATGATTAATTCTTTTACAGCAGGATTGTTAAGTTTTTTAGTTGATGGAAACAGAAGCATTATTGTTGCTGGAACTAGATCAAGCGGGAAAACCTCGCTATTGGGGGCATTGATGCTGGAAATTATGTCTAAATATAGAACGATAGTTATAGAGGATACCCTCGAGCTTAACATAGATTCTATGAGAAAATTAGGATATGATATTTTGAGAATGAAAGTGCGAAGTGCTTTAGTTGAAGGAACTACAGAAGTAGAGGCTGCTGAGGGAATAAGAGCTAGTCTGCGTTTAGGAGATAGTGCTCTTATCGTCGGGGAAGTTAGATCGATGGAAGCAAGAGCATTATATGAAGCTATGCGTGTGGGGGCGCTGGCAAATGTAGTTGCAGGAACAATTCATGGAGATTCACCTTATGGTGTTTTTGACAGAGTTGTTAATGATCTTGGTGTGCCAGAAACGAGTTTCAAGGCAACTGATTTAATTATTATAGCCAATCCCGTTAAAACTCCTGATGGACTTCATTCTAATAAAAGAGTAATAAGTCTAACAGAAGTTAGAAAATTTTGGACAAAAGATCCTATGGAAGAGGCAGGATTTGTTGATTTGCTTCGTTATAATGTAGATAAGGATGAAATAGAACCAACTGCAGAATTAATGAACGGAGACTCTGATATTATCAAATCAATAGCTTCAGGTGTAAAAGGATGGGCTGGAAACTGGGATGCAGTTTATGATAATATTTTATTAAGAGGGAAATGCAAACAAGAGATTGTTGCTGCAGCAGAACAGCTCGGTAAACCACAATTGATGGAAGCGGCTTTTAATGTTTTATCTAACAATGTTTTTCATAGAATAAGCGATGAAGTCAGAGAAGAAAAAGAATTGCCTTGGGGAGAATATGTTTTTCCCAGATGGAAGAAATGGCTTTATGAAGCTGCGAATGAGTTCTAGATTAGAAATCTTCAAAAATCTCTTCTGAATCGCATTTAGGACAACGACAAACAGTTATTAGATGCACATCATCATATCCTGTTTCTCCAAATAATTCAAAACCTAATTTTTCTTTGATTAACAAACAAAGTTCATCGTATTCTTTTTCATTATTAACTTCTTCAACTGCAAAAAATCTTTGATGTATATAGCCATCATAACCACAATCCATACATTCTATCGGACTAAAATCTGTAATTTCTTCAGGTATCTGCGCTGAATCAATCTCGGTTATTTTTATTTTTGGTATCATTTTTATTGTTAAGGGACAAACCATGGCAATGTTTTAATTCCTTCTATACACTTATTAAGTGTTTTATCCTCTAATATCTTAATCCATTCACCGGTATGCCTCATAAAAAATACCTGAAACTTATCTTTGTTATTGATTCCTTTTCCACTATACTCTAGTCTAGCAAATTTATTCTCAAAAGAAGGAGAAATATAACCTTCAGGACAAACATATTTAGAACAAAAATAAAAGCGTTGCTGGATCCATTTTCCATAAATATCAATAAGGTGATTGTGGACAAGTTTCTTTGGAAGTTTTTTAATGTATTTTTCCTTTAATATTCCAATTAAATGTTTTGATTTCATCTCTATTTCTTTCTTTAGTTCTTCTGTAACTTTTTCTGCTTTGGGTGAATAAACCCAAGAATATCCATTGTATCTTCCCATTTTTATATTTTTTCAATAATATTCATTAAAGAATATTTTTTCTTATGTTTTGCTATAACCTCTTTTTTAATTCTAACATATATGCTCCCAGAATTATCTATTTTCTTTATTTCTTTTAGCAATTTACCTGCTTTCTTATAAGGGTATCCTGAACCAGAACTTATCCATTGAAAAACAAGCTTTCCAAGTATTAATGAAGCGTAATTTGGATAGCCTATTATTAATTTTTTTGATAATAATTCAAGATATTCAGAGTTTGTGAGAGTTTTTGAATATTCGTAAGCCTTAAGATAATCTCCTTCGTGATAATATATCTTTGAAACAATTTGATTTCGTCTTGTCTTTTTTGCCTTTTCAATAATCTCGTTTTTGTATTTTTCCCATTCTTCAGATGAAGATTCTTTTTTCAATTTTAGAATATAATCTAGACTACAAGTAGATTTAGCTAGCTCAAAAAGCACGGTTTTGGCTTCACTCTTTTTTCCAATTTGATTTAGGATTTTAATTTTTCTTTCTTCAATTTCTACAGAATACTCTTTTTGTTTATTGCATTCTTCTAGCGCTTCTTTTAATCCTCCAAGAGAAATTAACTTATCTACATACTCAATTGAAAACCCTTTTTCTTTTGCGAAAGCAATATATTCTTTATCAGCCCCTATCTTTTCATAAAGTTCTAGGTAAAACCTGTCTAAATCCTTCTCTTCAGAATATTCTTTTTCTATATTACAATTTTCCTTTATGAGCTTTATGTCATCTTTACTTTTACACATACCAAATAATGCCCTTTCTATATCTCCTTCAAATCCATATTCGTCTTTGTCAAATAATTTTTTAATTTTGAGAATAAATTTCTTCTTCTCGTCTTTTGAAGGGTTTAAACTAGCAAATATCTCACCATAAAGCTCAAACCAACTATTAAGAAAATCGCCAAGTTCTCCGTTATCATGAACATTATCTTGCCCCCCTATTAATACTAAAGAAGTCTTTTCCATCTCGTTGATAATCTCTCTGCTCCATAGAGATTTATTCCTCTCCAATCCATCCAAGATAAGATTAAGCTCAGAAAAGAGAGTTTGAATTTCATTCCATTCCCAGAAATTTGAGAATAATCTCTTTACCTTAGAGAAAATCTCATTTTTCCTTATAATAATTAGCGATTTTAATTGTGGCTCTCGTTTGATAAATTCAATTATTAAATTTATGAGTTCCTCATTCGTTTTTCTAGAAAGAATATCTTGCAAATTCTCTTCCTTTCCAGAATTAGAGGGATAATTCTTTTTTGAATTATTTTTAGTTAAATAATTATTTTTTTCTTTAATCCATTTCAATAAAAGCGCCGCGGCATGCTTACAATTGAAATCACAAGGACAAGAACAATCACAAATAATGTCTCCGTCAGAATCGACAGAAATTGTAACTCTATATTTATCATTTCCAATAACAGATCCTGAAAGAGTCTTTTCATCAATAAGTTCAACCTCTTTTACAAGCCCCTCTTCAAAATACTCTTCGCCTCTTTCAAATATCTCGCTGTCAAACAGCTCTTCAATATCCTCAATTTCTATGTTCTTTATCGTTTCCATTTTTGTTCTTTATATTTTTATAATCTTTCAGAATAACCTCTTTCCATTTCTCAGCACTATCTATTTCATTATATTTAGTTGTGCTCAGCCAGTACGTCTCCCAATTATAAGCTCTAACTTCTCCAAGAAAAATTTCTTCACCGTTATTATCTAACACAGCATACACAGTAGCGACACCAACATCTGGCCAATCAATCCAATCATCTAGCTCGCCCTCATCAATTTCGAAATCGACATATAATCTTGGTTTAACTTTGCCTCCAAGAGGTAATCTTTGTAAAGACTCTAAAAATTGTTTTGTTCCACTTTGTACTAAAGCCCATTCTTGTAAATCTATCGCTTCTTTATATGTATGCATTCTTTTTCTCCCAAAACAGACAGTACCTTGGTGTTTATATCTTTTACTTTCACTTCAAAAGAGCAGTCAAAGTAAAAATATCCTATTAGAAATCAAACCGCAAACTCCTTATTTATTTCTAGATAGTTTCTTGCTTTATCTAAAACTTGTACTGTAACATTGTGCTGACCAGTTCTGAAAAAAAGTTTTTTGTAACAAATTCCGTTTTTTAGACTAGAGCACAGAGTTTTCCAAGAAGGAGACACGTCTTTGAAGTCTTTATATTGAACTTTATCAAAGTTTGATTCATTTATGCTTATATTGAAAAAGGCATATTTTCCAATAATTGTTAGATTGAACTTTGTTATATTTGGAGGGATTGTATCAACATTAACACTTATATTTCTTGATCTATCAGAGTTATTTGCTATGTCTCTTAACTCAAAGTTATATGTTATTACATCTCCGTTATATTTTGTTAGATTTATATTGAAATTACATATCTGGCTTCTTCCAGAAGGACAGTCATTGTTTGTTATTTTATCTTCTCCATAAAAAAGCGTTGTCTCTTTTAGATTATTCTCAGTATAAGTTACATAAAAATCAGAGCCATTTGTAAAGTCTCTATTTGCTGGTTTTGTTGTGATTATTTGAGGATCTATGGAATCGATGAAGAATGAAATATTCTTTTCTGAAACATTAGCTCCTCTAATCGCTCTAAAAGTGAGATTGTGTTGTCCTTCCCTTAAAATTTTAATAAGCTTTCTCGTATTACCATATTCATCACAATCCTTACAGAGTACGCTCCAGCGAGGTCTCGCTTCATTCCAATCAATATATGATATATTATCTGATTTGTTAATAGCAGTTAAATTAAAAGGAATAGGGGTTTTATTGTAAGCTTTACTTTGTGGAGAAAATATTTTCATTTTGTTATTAACGGTTTTATTCCATTCTTCTTCTATCACTTTTTCAAATGTTGCATATGGATATGCTCCTTCAATTATCTGTTCATTTATGAAGAATGTAGGTGTCCCAAAGATTCCCATGGCATCTCCATCTATCAAATCTTGAATTACCTCTTTAGTGAATGTTCCGTTATTTAGGCAGTTTTCAATATAATAACCTAAATCTTCCGCCCAATTCTTTAGGTCTGTGGCAGTAAATTGGACGGTCTTAGTTACAGGCCCTGATTTGCTCCCGCTATCTAACTTATTTTGTTCTTCAAACAACTTATCATGATACTTATAGTAAGCTGCATCTCCTCCCTTTTCTCTAACACATTCGGCTGCTTCAGAAGCAATCTGTGCTGAAGAATGAATGCTTGTCAGTGGAAAGTCTCTAAATACTAACTTGGCTTTTCCAGTATCAATATAATTTTTCTTTATTTGATGTAATGTTTCTGTCCAGAATTTTCTAGAGAAAGGATCTTGATAATCTCCAAATTTTATAATCGTAATTGGAGAATTTTTATCTCCAAAAATAGCATCATCATCTATTCCCGAAGCGTTATTTCCAACTAAACCATAAATATTCTCACTTGAACTTACAAAAAACTCTATAGTTTTATCTGCTTCTGGATTATTTGTAAGCGTGGCGTGAGTAGATGTTGCAAGATGCGTTCTTAACCTATGCAATCCATTAGGAACATTATTGAGTCTCAATGTATTAGTACGATTCCATATTGCAAAAGGTGTTGAACCAGTATTTGTATTTAATTCCACTATATTATTTGGAGAATTGTAGAACATTAAATGATCTGAAAAGTTAAGGCCCGGAATATTATCTATATGAAAGTGTATATGTGTTTGTCCTTTTCCTCCAACTGTCCAATTTGTTACATTAAAGATAACATCTATATTTGAAGATGTTATAAATGAGTTATTAAGTGGAGATAAGATTTTAACTGTTGGTTTTGGTATGGTGCAGGCTTCATTTATTGGCGATGGTTTTGTTGCGTTATTACCACATAAATTAAAGTCTATCCAATCTTTGTAACGCGCTCCATCCATACAACTCGACCAATTTTGTTGAAGTGTCCAATTTGAGATACATACTTTCTCTTTATTTACTCCAATCCAAATAGGATTTGTATAAATTCTACTCTTCTCGTCGTTACTTAAACATTCTACTCTATAATAGGAATTCAAAGTAGGTTTATCAAATATCATAAAACTTCCCACGCTATCTGAAGGTAGAGATTTACCATAGACAAAGTCTTCAGACAGAGAACCTATCGCCCCCCTATATATGCCGGCAAAACAACTCGAAGATATATTGTAAGTTACATCTACCTTTACTGTACTTCCATTAGTTATGTTAATTTCTCCCCCTATAATTGTGTTATTTATTAAGAATATTAACGCCCCATTATTACTGATATATGAATTTCCTTTTTTTAATCCTGTAAAGATATTTTCTTTACTGTAGAAAGGAGCATAAACACAAGTATACTCTTTTCCAAAAGCAGTATTAAAATCGCCATGAGCATCTGAACCTGCAGAAATGAAAACTTTTCTAGATTTTAAACCCTTTCTGCCTAGAAGAATATCTTTCCATTTTTCTAAACCGTCTTCTAGTTCAGCCATGCGCTGCTCACCATCTGGAATAAGATCTAAGTCTAACCCATCTTTTAGATTTTTGATATCTTCATTCCAAATTTCCAAACCTATGAATTGTAAAGAATAATCCCCCCAAGGATTTATTACATTAATGAGATCAGCGAATAATGCATCTATTTCAGTCATTGGGTGAGCTACATATCCGAAACCATTTTGAGAAAATACTTGGTTTACCACTTCACTACATCTATAATTATTATTTGTGGGTTTGCATTTTTCAAAATTATCTAAAAGTAGATTATCTAATTGGTAACCGAGATAGTGATTTCCTCCACTTGTTGAGGAAGTATAATCACAATTTATTTCCTCACCAATTAGACACTTTGAATAGGAGTTACAATCGTTCTTAAAAGTGTTTCTTGAAGAATTGCATGTTTTGTAGTCTCCATTGTTTTCAAAAGAATGAGAGTGATCGGTAATAGTAACCCAATCCAAACCCATAGCATTTAGAGATTCGATTGTTGCACCTATTGGTGCGCCAAATTCTCCTGAAAGAGGTACGCCCCAAAAACTAAAATAAGTATCTGTATAGATGCTATGATAATGTGTGTCGCCACAATACCATTTATTTAACTTAGGTAAATTTCTATTGTCTATAAATATACTCAAATCCCCATTATCTGCTTTTGACCAATCTGGATCACTTCCGCTTCCGCAAGATGAGCCATCAGTTTTTGTATTTATATGAATGCTGTTGCTACTATTTTTTTTGAATAGGTTTGAATTTAATGAAAAGTTATAGTACCATATATGTTGACTTAGTGTTGTATAATCATCGCCAAAACAAGCACCGTCTTTTTTTAGTCCTAAATCTGAAATTGTTAATGTTTTAACAAATTTAGGGTTATTCGGATCATAATTATCATATATTTTTATATTGTAAAAAGAATAAGCATTATTATCTGTATCGCGAATCATAATTAAAATCGGAATATTTTCTCCTTCTTTTATTTTCCATGGAGCATCTACTATGAATTCCCTCTGTCCCCCTTCTTCAGAATACATAATAGAATAATTTGTCTGTGATTCAATGGATTCATTTTGATAATGATAATTATTAATTGTATAGGCTTCTACCGAGATGGAAGAGAATGTTAGAAAGTTTATACAAAATATAACGAGAATTAAAGTATTTATTTTTGGAGTAATTATCTTTTTTAATAAGATCCACAATAAAGGTATAAAAACACTTAGAATTAGACTAGAAATTAAACCTGTGAAGAACCCCATAGCAAGCTATGGGGCATCAGATGAAATTAATTAGCTTCAA
>JBBSYK010000055.1:0-1916 GCA_038045285.1 Nanobdellota archaeon
CTTTAAAAAAGAAGATGTTTAACTATATAAATGTGACGTTAAGTTGTCAATATCTTATTGGAATGTATATTAAAGAAATACGCTCCCGACAGGATTTGAACCTGCGACCCTCGGATTAGAAGTCCGATGCTCTATCCAGGCTGAGCTACAGGAGCTTATTTATGAAATCGGTTGATATTATTTAAAAGTTCCTACTGAGGGTGTTGTCGCTTTCTCGGTTGGTAAATTTTGTTGGCAGAAGCCAATCTTGGTTTTTGTAAGAACTTATGTATGTCATTTTTTACCCCTTTATTTTACCGTCGGTAAAATATTTTATTTAGTTAATACATCGACGATAAACTAGTATTTATATTTTACTAATTATGGGACAGCCTGTTTAGTCCGAGGGTTCTTGACAGTTTAAAAGAAAGGATTATCTTTAATTAAGTTTGTGACTTAGGTGTATGGATTTATTATTTCGACCATTTTTTGCTCTAATTATTTGCAAAGTGATTATTTTTTCATTAGTGCGAATATATTTATAAATTAAAACTAAAGACAAAAAAGAAAAAAAGATAAAAATACCCACTAAAGATGGCGTTGTTAATACGTAGATATTATTTTCATTTTGATTTGTATTGATGATATATCCCGTAATTCCTGCAGGAAACGTTGATTTTAAGAAAGTTAATGCAAATGCTAAAATAATCAGGGCTGTAAAAATGGCAATCACTCTTTTCTTTTTCATGTTAAAGGAAAGAAATTATTTCTTATAAATCTTCCTTAGAACAGATTGTAATTAGTAATCTATATAAATCTATAATTATATGGAAAGTTATGGAAAAAATGAAGGTGACTTTTTTAGGAACTGGAAATGCTATCCCTACTGCAACACGCAATCATACGGGAATTTTGGTTTCTTTTTTTAATGAAAATATATTAATTGATTGCGGTGAAGGGATTCAGAGACAATTTAAGATTGCTAATTTAAATCCTGGAAAAATAAGCAGAATTCTTATTACACATTGGCATGGTGATCATATTTTAGGATTACCCGGATTATTTCAGACTTTGGCTATGAGTAGTTATAATAAAACATTAAAAATTTACGGACCTCCTGGAACAGGGCATTATCTGGCATTGATTGAACAGTTGATTAAAGGTTTAAGATTGAATATTCAGGTTAACGAGATTTATGACGGCTTAATTGAAGATAAATTATTTTATATTCAATCAAAACCAATGTTTCATGGAACTCCTACAAATGCTTATTCAATTATAATAAAAGATCAAAGACATCTTGACAAAAAAAAGATTAAAAAATTAAAGCTTCCTAATTCTCCTTTGCTAGGAGAATTACAGGCTGGAAAAGATATAGTTTTCAATGGCAAGGAAATTAAAGTTTCGGCTATTTCTTATATAGAAAATGGAAAAAAGCTGACTGTGATTTTAGATACTAGCATGAATTCTGATGCAATTAAACTTGCGGAGAAATCTGATTTGTTAATAGCAGAGTCTACTTTTTCTAAGAATGATGGTGAAAAAGCACAGGAGTATTTCCATTTAACCTCTACAGATGCTGCAAATATTGCAAAAAAATCAAAATCTCTCCGTTTAATTCTAACTCATATTTCTGAAAGATATGAGCATAAATTAAAAACTATTGAAAAAGAAGCAAAAAAGATATTCAAAAATACAAAAATAGTTAAGGATTTTGATGTTGTCAGAATTTGAAACCTCAAGATTTGTATTTGCGCAATCCCCCTAATTCAGTTCGAGGGCAAGCAAATCAAATCTTGATGGTGCTCAAGAACCCGAACACGCCCCGGAATTTAGTCCGATGGTTCTTGAGGTAATATAAACTTTAACCGATAAGTATTTCTTTGTTGAGTCCTAATATTATTTCGTTTTTTAACTTCTAACCATTTTATTTGTTC
>JBBSYK010000056.1:0-1312 GCA_038045285.1 Nanobdellota archaeon
AACTGAAGTAGGGGGTTGCGCAAATACAAATCTTGAGGTCTCAAACTGCTTATGTGACTACATATGGCTACATTAAATACCTTATTACTTTTAGTGTAGTCATAATATTATGACTACCTAATACAAATATTTATAAACCGTGTAGTCATAAGATAATTATGGCACATACAGAAATTCAGGAGAAAAAAGGAAACAAATATTATTACAGAGTAAAAAATTTTAGAGATATAAAAAGGATAAGAAAAGAAAGAGTTTATTTGGGTGTTAACTTAGAAAAAAATGAATTGAAAAAAATGGAATTAAAGGCGGATAAGAAATTAAATATATTTAGTGTAATTTTATCGGAAGAAGATAGAAGTCTTCTTGAAAAAATAAAGATAAACTTCAGTAAGGAACCAAAGGAGAATTATGAAAACAGATATGAGTCTTTTTGTTCTTTGTTTGCGTATGATTCAACAGGAATTGAAGGCAATACAATGACTTTGAAAGAAACATCATTTCTTCTTTTTGAAGGGATAGTTCCAAAAGAAAAGTCTTTAAGAGAAATATACGAAGTCACGAATCATAAAAAAGCATTTGATTATTTACTAAGCTACAAGGGAGATATCACGAAAAAGTTTATATTAAAATTACATGAATTAGTTGTATTTAATACTTTAAGGCAGGATTTAATATCTCAGATTGGTAGATATAGAACTGTACAGGTGTTTATTGGAATGTCCCTTCCTCCAAAACCACAAGATGTTCCAGATAAAATGGGAGGCTTGCTAAGATGGTATTCTAAAAACAGAAAAATACTTCATCCATTAGTTTTAGCTTCGCATTTTCATGCTGAGTTTGAAAAAATACATCCATTTGTTGATGGAAATGGGAGGGTTGGGAGATTACTAATGAACTTTATTATACATAAACATAATTTTCCAATGATAAATATCCCAAAAAAAAGAAAATTCAAATATTGTGAAGTATTGAATGCTGCTCAATATAAAAGTAATCTTGAGCCATTTGTGAAATTTCTAATTAATATATTAAAGAAAGATGAACTAAAATTCTGATTAAAGGGTAGATCGCTTGGACCAGGATTTGAAACTAGGAATTCCAGAAAAACGCTAGCGGCAGGAATCGAACCCGCATATCCGTGAGGAAACTTGCTCTCCAAGCAAGCGAGCTACCACTGCTCAACGCCAGCATATTAAATTACTCATGTAACTCAATTATAAACCTAACGATTTCTTAAGAAAAAACATTTTTCTTTTATGTCAAGAACCCTCGGACTAAACAGGCTGGGTCACAATTCAAAATCGAATTGAAT
>JBBSYK010000057.1:0-2067 GCA_038045285.1 Nanobdellota archaeon
AAAAGAAGCTTGGATTAAATCCTAGTGTCTGGCGAAATAATTTCCGGACACTACATTTAAAAAACTTTCTAGAAAGTTTTAAAAACCCATTTTCCTGTTCTTTAGCATCTACTTCTTAGATTTTAAGGGGTAGCGGAGCATAGGTATGATATTTATTATTAAAGTAACCTCGAATAAAGAGGAAAGAGCAATGGAAATGATGGCTCAAAGAACAGAAAAGAAATCGTTGAGCGTATTTAGTATGGTCAGACCTCATGGTTTAAAAGGTTATATAATACTTGAAGCCGCAGATAGAGAATCTGCTGAAGAAGCTGCATTTAATCTCCCATATATTAAAGGAATAATTGGTAAAACTGTGACTTATGATGAAATTAAAAATATGCTGGAGCCAAAAGCAGAAGATTATAGAATAGAAATAGGAGACATTGTCGAAATTATCGGAACAACATTTAAAGGAGAAAAAGCCAAAGTTACAAGAATCGATAAACAAAAGGGAGAAGTAGTTGTTTCCCTTCTTGGTGCGTCTGTTCCTATACCAGTTACTGTAAAGATTGATAATATTAAGGTTATAAGACGCGAAGAGGGCAAAGATGAAAATGATGAACAGAGAACGGAGGATACTTTTAGTTTAGAATAAAATGAAAGTTAAATTGATAGTTGAGGGTGGAGCAATGAAGCCTGGACCTGTGATATCCCAACAATTAGGCCCTTTAGGAATTAATATTGGAAAAGTAATTAGTGATGTAAATTCTGCCACTCAAAGTTTTAAAGGGACAAATGTTCCAGTTGAAATTGATGTAGATCCAAAAACTAAATCATTTACAATAAAGGTTTTCTCACCTTCAGTTGCTGAGCTGATAAAGAAAGAGCTTGGTGCTGAAAAGGGATCAGGCACACCTAATAATTTTAAGATAGGCAATCTTTCTTTCGAACGCGTCATAAATTTAGCAAAAACAAAGATGCCTTCTTTATTGGCCAAAGACTTAAGATCTGCAATTAAATTAATAGTGGGAACATGCGTATCATTAGGAGTCTTGATTGATAATAAAGAAGCAAAATTAATTGAAAAAGACATTGATTCAGGAATTTATGATAAGGAAATTAAAGAAGAAATAACAGAACCCTCTGAAGAAAAGAAAAAGAACTTACAGGAATTCTTTGCAACTGTTAAAGATAAACAAGAAAAGGCAGCAAAAGCAGCGGCAGAAGCTAAAGCTGCAGAAGAAGCTGCGAAAGTTGCTGCTGCGACGACTGCACCCGGAGCAACAGCTGCTCCTGGAGCGGCGCCTGGAACTCCTGGACCAGCAGCCACAGCAACTCCGGCTGCAACCAAGAAAGAAGAGAAGCCTACAAAAAAGAAATAACTTATGATTAAGGTTTTTATAATGGATAAAAGAAAAAAAACATTTTTTTTATTGGCGTTGATTTTTTATGTATTCTTTCTAATTTTTCTATTTCAGGTTTTATTTAATGGTTTTTTTAAACAAATTGATCATTCTTTAAACCAAAATATAAACTTAGTTCAGGTGCTCTTTTTTAATGAAATTAGCAGATTATTAGGGAATATTACTGATACAGTTCCAATTTTTCTTTTTACTTTAATTATCCTATTATTTTTATATAAAAAAGGTTATACTCAAGAAAGTTATGTTTTTGCATTTTTCATGATTGTTAATGCTGCATCAATTTATTTATTAAAAATATTATTAGCTATTCCTCGTCCATTGAACAACCTTATAACAGGACAAGACTTTTCATTTCCGAGCGGACATACAGCAAGTGCATTCTTCTTTTTTGGATATTTATTTTATCTTTCTTATATGTATATGGAAGGAAATATTAGAAAAATAATGCTTGTAATATTTTCACTTTTGCCATTTATTATTGGATTTTCAAGGATCTATATTGGAGTACATTGGTTTACTGATGTTATGGGCGGGGCAATGTTAGGGTTATTCTGGCTGGCAGCGTCATTATTTACTAGAATTGTTATAAAAAAGAAGCCTTAGATTGTATGAAGGGGCTTTGCGTACTTATTCGCCTACTTTCTAATAAGAACGTAAACTT
>JBBSYK010000058.1:0-7802 GCA_038045285.1 Nanobdellota archaeon
GAATAATAATTTTATTTGTTGTTGTATGGAGAAGAGTTAGCAAAGATAAAATGCCTGGATTGTCAAGCAATGCCGGTGTGAGTGTGAAGTGAGATAAGTTCTTAGTAGAATAAAGGTTCAGATAATATGATAAGTGTAATTAACATAAAATAAATAATATGTTAATTACAATTTATAGGAAATGAAATATTGAGATTGTAGAATAAAATGTTTACCCTACAAATTTCCTGCAAGTTTAATTCTTGGAATATGGTTGGATAGATAAGTATTTTTTGAATAAAGAAATACTTATAAAGTCGCTATTTCTTGTAATTTAGGTGTACTTACCCTACAAAAAGATGGTGTATAAGAAAATTATAAAAAGAGGTAATAGAACTTACGGGCCTTATTTATATGAGAATAAGAGAGTAGGAAATAAAGTTATAACAACTTATGTAGGAAGAGCAGGATACGACGAGAAAAAAAGAAAATTTAATTTTTTACCCTACATTTTAGGAATTGTTTTTATATTCTTAATTAGTTTTTTTGTTTTGTCTAATTTTTATCCTACTGGAAAAGTTGCTTTGACTTTGGATGAGAGTTATATACGGGGAGACGTTATTAAAGGAAATTTGAAATTAACCTTGAAAGAAGGAGAGCTGCTGCCTAAAGATTCTAAAGTTTTTGTAAGTTTTGGAAATCAAGATAAAGAGTTTTTATTGTCTGATTTGGTTGTTTTGGAAACTTTTAAGGGTGGTTTTTTTGTTGAAGGTGTTGATATAGTTGGAGTTGGAGATGGATATGGTTTAAAGGGCAACAGGGAGGATTATCCTACACTTGATTTTGAAGTTGATGTATATAAGATAGCTGAAGAAAGTTCTGTTAAAGATGAAAAAGAAGAAAAGAAGGAGGAAGCAGAAGTGGTTATTGAAGAAGAGGAGAAGAAGAACGAAGAAGGAGAACAGATTATTGAAGAAGGAAGTTCTGACAGCGAGCCAGAAACAAGTAGTGGTATAGATAATAGTATAATTGAAGGTGGCGCTCAGCAAGAGCAACAAGCCTTAGGAAATGAAGGAAATCAAGAGAACGTTGGGGAACAGGCAGACACTGTTGAGAATAGTGAAATAACTGCTGGAACAAGTGGAACAACAGGAGCAGTTATTTCTGGAGGAAATGAAGAGAGTATAAGAAAAATATCTGGGAAAGTTAGCAAGGAACAGGAATTTGAGTTTGAACTACAAGAGGGAGAAAGTGCGAAATTAGTTGAAGGAAGTGTAAAGCATAATGATAGTGTAATTGGAGATGACAAAGTAAAATTTGAGATTGTTGGAAAAAAAGTTATTGTGAAGACAGATTATTCTGTGATTGAAAAAGGAGTTGGAGAAGATTTTCTTGGTGAAAATGAACTAGAATTAGATATTAATTTATCTCTTTTTAATATAAATGCTTCTGAAAGCGGAACTTTCAGAATTGAAGTAAATTATGAAGAAACAAAGATTATTGAGATAGAAAAAGATATTGAAGTTAGGAAAGAAGGAATTAAAGAACAGATAATGAATGAGTCAGTTATTAATGAAACTATTCCTTTGTTGAATGAGACAAATGTAAGTGTAAATATAAGCGAAGAGCTCAATGTCAGCATTAACCTGACTAATGAAACTATGGTCAATATTTCATTGAGCAATGTTAGCATTAAAACCCTTAGGTACAAGATTAGGGCAGGAGAGCCAGTAAGATGGATCAAGAATGTAACTTTAAAGGAAGCGAAGGAAATAGCAATTGAACTGCCGAAAGAAGCTGAGAATATTAGTGTAAAGAAGTTTGATAATAAAGGAGAAAAAGAAGCATTAGTGAAAATAGGGGGATTGACTGGAAATGTTATTTCTGGAAGAATTTCTGCGGAATTGGAATTAGAAAAAGATAAAGGATTATTTGGGCTGCTAAAGAAGATATTTAGAAAATTGACAGGAAGAGTAACAGGAAGAGCTGTTTCTGATTTAGGATTGAATGAAACAAACCAGAGCGTTATTAATATTGTTTTAGCAGATAATGCAACACAATATATTATTGAATATTATACAGATGCTCCTCAAGTTTCTGAGGAGCAAAAGGAAAATGGGAAGAAAGTTATTGTAAGCGGGCCAGATAGCTTGAATTATACTGATGTGCTGGTATTAAGCAATTTAAGCAGAAAGATTGCTGTAAAAGACTCGGAGAAAATAAGAGTTTATTGGTATAATTACGAGTATGCTGAAAAGAAAATTGCATTGAAAGAGGTTGACGAAGTTCAGGAAATTGAAGTTGTGGAAGAGGAGAGAGAGATAAAGGAGGAGATTAACGAAGGAGCAGCAGAGGTAAATGAATCTGTTGTAAATGAAACTCAAAATGTTATTGAAGGCGAGATTAGTATAGAGGATATTAATAATTCGAGTGAAGTTATTAATGAAACTAATGAAAATAATAGCGAAATAAATTTGTCATTAACAGTTGGAGATAGTTTAATAACTGGAAATATTATTGCTGAAGATAATTCTAGTGATGGTTTAAATAATGATATTAACAATACAACTAAAGATAATAATGGCAGCTTAAGTTTCTCTGAAAATGAGATTATATCTGATGAGAGCGGAAGAGGCTATACAAAGGAAAGTTTAGCATTTGAGGTTTATGATTATGATGAAGATGAATATATTGATTATATTGAATGGGTTGCACCGCATTTGAGCAATCAGACTTTTGAAATTATTGAAATAACTAAAGCAGAGCATTTGGATGAGAATAAGCTTTTTATTGAGGATATTTATGAGAATGTAAGAGAAAGAGATGGGAATTGGTCATCTGGAATAGAAGCAGGGCATTATGTAAGGGTTACTTTTGAGCAGAATTTGACTCGCGATAAGGATATTACGATTTATGCGCGAGCTAACTGCGTTGCTAATTCTACAGTTAAGATCAATGGTTCTGATGTTCCTTGTGAAATTTACAAGAAAAAATTAAGGCTTGATTCCTTGAAAAGAGGTGAAATATGAAAAGAGAAGAATTGGAGTTTATTTTACAGGAAGGAGAAGGATTGAATATAGAATTTAAAGAATCTTTTGATCCAAAATCAATTGCAAAGGAAATCACTGCATTTGCAAACTCTAATGGGGGCAGAATATTGATTGGTGTTAAGGATGATAGTAAAATTAGCGGTGTAAACGTGACTAATAGGCTTAAGTCCGAGATTCAAAATGTTGCAAAAAATTGTGATCCAGAAGTAAAAATAACACTAGAAACCTTTGAAAATATCTTGATTATAAATGTTGAAGAAGGCAAAAATAAACCATATCGCTGCTCATCAGGATTTTTCCTGAGACAAGGCTCAATTACCCAGAAATTGACAACAGATGAAATTAGAGATTTCTTCAATAAAGAAGGCAAGATATTATTTGATGATAAAATAAACTATGATTTTACATTCGATAACGGTTTTGATAGAGTTAAGTTTGATTTATTTTTAGAAAAAGCTAAAATAAGCCGGGTGATTTCTGATTTAGATATACTACGAAATTTGAATTTATTAAATAATAAAGGTGAATTCAAAAATGCAACTGTTTTATTCTTTTGCAGTTCAATAGAAAAATTTATCCCTCAAGCAATAATTAGCTGTGTTTTATATAAAGGGAATGATAAACAATTTATTATAGATAAAAAAGATTTTCATTCTGATATCTATTCTAATTATAATGAAATTATGAAATTTCTATATAAGAATCTTAGGCTAGTATATAAGATTGAGGGTTTTGGTCCGAGAAAAGAAATTTTAGAGATTCCAGAAGGAGCACTTAAAGAGGCCCTAGTTAATACTTTAGCACATAGAGATTATTCTGAAAAAGGAGCTCATATTCAAGTTGATATCTTTGATGACAGAGTCGAAGTAAGCAATCCAGGAAGTTTAATAATTAAGGAGGAAGAATTTGGAAAGAGAAGCCTTTCTCGAAATCCTTTGATTTTTAGTTTATTGCAAAAACTGGAATTGGTTGAGCAGGTTGGGAGCGGAATAAGCAGAATTAGAGGCGAGATGATGAAGGCAGGTTTGAAGGAACCAAAGTTTGAGTTTGGTAAGTTCTTTTCAGTGATATTTTCTAGACCAACTAAGGAGGATATTGGGAAACTTGCAGGTGAGAAAACTGTGGAGAAAACTGTGGAGAAAACTGTGGAGAAAATTATTCAATTGATAAAAGAAAATCCACAAATAACACAAGAAGAGTTGGTGAAAATTACTGGTTTGTCAAGAAGAGGTGTTGAATGGAATATTCAACAGCTTAAAGCTAAAGGATTTATCAGGAGAGTCGGTCCAGACAGAGGAGGGTATTGGGAGGTGATTGAAAAATGAGGGAGATAAATAAAATGGAGAACAAACTATTTTCAAGTCCTGAAAATAAAGTTTATGTCAAATTAGAAAGAGCTTCTGATATTTGCTTTGTTGACATTCCGAAGCCCAGATCAAATAGTAGTTTCTCGTATGTCCAAACTTTAATGTTCTTAAATAAGCAAAGCGCAATAAAGTCTTCGTCTTTGGAGTGTTTGCCTAATAATTCTCTTGCTTTAGGAATCAAAGGGCTATATTCTTCAAGTGGAACGAAGATTATTCTTTTTAAAACCAAAGCAGAGAATGCATTAAACTTGTTTTCAGAAAGTTTAGATTTTAATAATATTTCATCTTTATGCTTAATCAATTCTTCTTTAAGCTTTAAAGGAGCAAATATTCTTAGTTTATTGTCAAATAAGAGCTTAAGAATCTTTCCTCCTGAAATTATTATTCTAAATAAAACGTTGGAATCTATTATGTCAAGGAACTTGACGAAAACCACACCATTTATGGTGTGGTGGTTCCTTGAGCATCCAAAAGACGAGCGCCCGTCACAAACCTCGCCTTTTAAGGCGAGGTGGCGCATCGTCTTTTTGATAACATTCATTTATATTAGACCTTTCTTTTTTAAATCGTTATGCATAGACAGTTTAACTTTTTCTGATAATTCTTCTGCGTCCTTTTCGGTAAATTTGCTTTCAGATATAATCTTCTTAGCTATAGCCAATTCTAACTCATTAACTAGCTCTTTTACAACTCTAGCTAAAGCCACATTAAATTCTTGTTTGAATTCAGACGGCACATCAACCTCAATAGTTATTTCTTCCACATATCTGCTAGAGATAATACCTTATAAAAAACTTTCTATATGGTCAATAGAGTCAATGGAGAAAAAAGGAGGAAGAGATGAAGATAATTATAACTAAAACTATATTTATTTTTACTATAATCATGGTTTTAGCTGGGCTTGCTTTTGCTCAATTAACGCATGATGAAGAAATTTCTCAGCTAGAGCAAGAGCTATCGAACACAGATATTTACTCTAGTAGTCTGAAGACTGCTAGCATGATCTTCGGTGACTTGGATGGGCCGAATGTTTGCTTACAAAAGGCTTTTAAACTTAGAAGTTCTATAAATAACATTCAAGTCCCCGGTATGGCTCTTAGGAGTAATGCCGGGCTTCCTGTTCACTATTTCTGGAGGGATTTATGAAGAAGGCAATAGTGTTTGTTGATGCTAACAATTGGTATCATAATGTAAAGAAATTTTTCAGACCGGGTGAAATATCTATAAAAAAAGTTGCTGAACTTATATGCAGCAATTTAAAGTTTTCTCTTAAAGAAGTAAGATGGTATGCTTCTATTCCAGATATTTCTGATAGTGAAAAAGTCTATTATGATCATATGCGTTTTCTTGCAGAGCTGGAAAAAGAAGGAATTAAAGTAATAACAAGAAAATTACAAAGGCTGTCAAACAAAGAAATATTAAAAAAGAAAAGAGAAACAATTGATTCTTTAGATTTATGCAGCAACTGTAAACCCCTAGTTGAAGCTAGTTTTCTAGACCTTTCAGATATTAATAGAAAGGAGAAGGGCATCGACGTATGGATAGCAATAGACATGGTAAAAAAATCAGTTGTTGATGAAGATTGTGATGTTTGTATTTTAGTGTCTGGAGATACTGATTTCGTTCCAGCAGTGAATCTAGTTAAACAAGCTGGAAAAGAGGTTTTAAGTGCGTTTACTCCATTTGGATATTCAAACGAATTGAGAAATAGCACAAGTTATTTCATAATAAGAAAAGAGACATTAACTAAATGTTTTAGAGATTATGAAAGTAAAAAGAAAGAAAAGAAGGAGGACTCTAGAAAACAGGAATAAATGACTTGTCAAGAACCCGAACACGCCCCGGACTTTAGTCCGAGGGTTCTTGAACACCTCGAAAATTAAATTTGCTTGCTCACGAACTGAAGTAGGGAGTTTGCGCAAATTTAATTTTCTCAGTATAAAAAATTTTTCAGAATTTGAAAATGAAAAACAAAAAAAGAATTAAAATAAAGGAAGGAAAAATGAAGAAGGCAAATAGAACATTAATTACAACATTAATAGTTCTGATATTAGTATCTGTATTAGCACTGGCAATTGCAAATATTGCAATTGCTCAACTAAATAGCGGTAATGAAGAAACTTCTCAGCTAGAGCAAGGAATAAGTAATGCAGGATATTGGTGGATGGCTGATTATGCTCTTCTTGAGATGCGGAGGCTAACATGACGAATTTTGCAAAAGAAAAGATTTATAAATATCTTGAACTTATTTATTTTAGCAGTCTTCAGACTGTGAGTATGATCCCCGGTGATCGCAAGGTTGCCGGATGTTTAATGTTTTCTTTTGATTTTGGAGGTTCATTATGATGGAGGATACATTAATTTTTGTTGATGATGGATTCTTTGGTTTAGTAAAAAAATACTTCCAAAAAGAAGATGGCAAACCTAAACGATATTTGCAAACTTTTAGAAACATATGCAAAAAAGAGAACTTAAATTTAAAACATCTTTATATCTACACTGCTCCACCATATCAAAGTCCCACCCCTACAAAAAAAGAAGATTTCTTAATGAGTAGATATCAAAGCATGACAAAAATGTTAAGGAGAAAAAAGTGGATTACACTAAGAGAGGGCAGATGTCAAAAAATAATAAATGAGCAAGGAGAAGAGGAATTTTCTCAGAAAGGTATAGATGCACTTATTATTTTAGATATGTATGATATAAAAGAGAATTACGCAAATATTAAAAAAATAATTTTAATCGCCTCTGACTCTGATTTTGTTCCGGTTATTGAAAGAATGAAACAAAAAGGTTTTGAGATTATAGTTTATACTTATTTTGATAGAGAAAGACATTCAAGATTTTCAACTTCTAACCATCTTTTGAGGGTTGCTTCAAAGTGGGTTAAATTAAAAGGGAAGGATTTTGAGGATTTTAAAGAAAGAGGTGAAAATAAAAATGAGAAATAAACTAAGAAAATTAATAATTAGGGGGAGAAATAAAGAGAAATTATCTTTTTCACTGATTATGTTTATTGCAGCTATTTTAGTATTATTTGTTATTTCTTTAACGCATGCTCAAACTTCTCAAGAGGAGACTGCTCAGATTGAGCAGCAGTTGGCAGATATAGGATATTATTGGCTTATTAATTATACTTTAAATGAGAACGAAATTCCTAGCATTAAAGTTTATGAAAAAGATATGAACGAGACAATTGCAGTTTTTGATAAGGTAGACAATGAGAGTTTCTATAAGGTGTTCTTGAGCAATTTAAGTAATTCCAGCGAATATTCGCAAAACATATTTGACTTACGCGTTGTTGGCTCTGATATAGAGTTCGATTATATTGTTGACCCTTTGTTTTTGGTTGGAGACACATCCTACGCTTCAAATGACACAAATGTCACGCAAGAAACAGGCTTTG
>JBBSYK010000059.1:0-3051 GCA_038045285.1 Nanobdellota archaeon
AGTAATTTTTTTATGCGCCCTTATGTGCTCTAATTAACAGAAAGGTCTATAACCATAGCAATTATATCAGTTATTATCTTATTAGGGCCAGCACATGCCATAAATCTCAGTCTGGAGAATTTTTCAAATATTAGTCCATTGGTAGGTCAAATTGTCTCAACAATTGCTTCAATTAATATAAACGCAAATGAATTTTTAAACATTAAAAATATAACTCTAGAAATATCTGGAGCAGAAAACAGATCCTGCATCTTCAATGTTTCTGGAGCTCCAATTTCTGGCTGCAATGGACTTTCAATATCGCCTATTTTTATTCCACAAACTTCTTATGGATATAGTTATGGTTATGGATATGGTTACGGATTCGGAATAGGTAATTTATCTATAATATCTCTATTTACACTGAAAATTTCTCTATTGGCGCTTATAATTTTACTCTTGAGATGAATTCCGGCGCAGCAGCATACACTTCTAATTCCAGAGAACTTAATATCTTATCCCTCCAACCATTGCAACAGTCATCAACACAGCAATCAGGAGGCGGAGGATCTTCTTTCATAAATGTCAGCAATAAATCTCTCAATTCATTTAACTTTTCAAGAAATTCCTTATTCAATAGTTCATTCAACCAATTATCCAATCCTTTAGAATCCAATGATACAGATAATAGAAATAAAGAAAATAATTCTTTCAATGAAAAAAATAAAGAAATACAAAATAACAGCATATTCTCAAGAATTACCGGAGCAGTCATAGGTCTGACAGAAAAGTCATCAATTTTTGTAATTATTATAATCATTTTAATAATCGGAGCAGCTTTTATAATTATTAAAATAAGAATCAAAAACCGCTCTCTAAATCCACCGACGCAGGAAAGATTTTATCATTAAAAGTTCATAATGTGTAATTAATCAATATTCAGAGTTTCGCTAATTCTGGCTTATAATTTCTATCAATTCGTCTTGCCAAAATCATGCCCTTTGTAATATTTTCTATAATTCCATCATCATCTAATCTATCAGGCTCATAACTAAAATCTGATCTGCTTCTTAAATAATTAACATGCTCTGTAATTTTTTGCATGGCCCATCTTAACTGATCTCTAACCAACCAATCTATATTGTAAAAATCAAAAGTGCAGCCAGCTCTGTGAAACTTAAAAGTAAACTCTCTTTGATAACTCTCTCTTTCATTATAAAACAGAACTTCTTCTAATTTTAATGGAATGCTTAAAGCACACTTATATTCTCCGCTAATCTCTAGATCTCCAAGATACTGCCCTCCATCGATATATTTCAATGATTTCCTTCTATGGCCATTAGTTGGAGTAATTAAACAGCGGATATTGAAAGGGTTTTTCTCTGCTTCAAATTTATTATTTGCTTTAAATATTTTATAATCATCTCTCACTAAAAAGATATCTGAAACTACACGATCAACCGTAGCAACTGAAAAATACCCTCTTTTTTTCGAAAGTTTTTCAAATAGTCTATTTTTATTAGCATCATTTATTATCTCAAATTTATTTTTGAACTTTTTAGATCCAATCCTCTTTCCACGATCGCTCTTCGGCTTTTCCATAAATAACAGTCCTAAAATGTCATTATAAACATTTCTCAATTGCATTTTTATCTCTGAATAACTTTGAATTGGCTTTGCACTAAAACCTTAATTCTGCACATTTTCTCATGATTCTTGCACATAAACTCTTAATAACAGCTTAAATTGTTGGTTAGTATAGAAAATTGAAACGAAAATGTCACAAAAATCTATTTTGGGATTAATAAATAATTCAATCTGATTAAAAGAGATTTATAATTAATCGGAAGAACTTAATTTTTCATCTCTACAACGCATAAACCAATAATCTATAAAACCCTTTGCGTCTTCGTTTGATTTAAAAGATATATTCTTTATATTTTTATAATGTTCACTATTTTGATATTCTTTTATTTTATCACTTGATGTAAATATTATGACTTTAAATGGCCATTCAGATGTGAGGTGAACAGCATATTTTATAGTTCTTATTATTTCATCTTCAACATTTTCTATAACTTCTGGCTCTTCTATTTTATTAAAGAATATCCTTACAGTTATTTCATTCAAATTATGCATCTCACAAATAAATTTTCTTGATTTTGCTGAAATAATATTTTGTCTCTTTTTATTTCCACTTGCTTTTGAAGTTATATACGCTAACTTTCGTTGTAAATCAAAATCATCTTTTAAGGTTTCTTTAAAAAAATTACTATCGAAGACGAATCGGAAATCAATTTTGGTCGCCATCTTTCTTATATAAATTATCTCTAAAGAAAGCAGCATCTACAACATCAATAGAAACAATCTTAGTTGGGGAATCTATTATTTTACCTATTCTAACTAAGTCATCGTCATTCACAGAGAAAATTTTCTTTTTGATGTCCAAACTACTAAAATCAACATCATCACTATTATTGACAATAAAATCTTTTATGTCTCTTGCAATGTCTACATCATAAATTACATTAATCATGTCAGAACTGAGATTATTCATTTTTTAAATCTTTCGTCCTCCCTTTCATCATATATCCTATAATTTAATCCGTATTTATACCTTTCTATCATAACTTACCTAAGTAGAAGAAATATATAATCTTTTCCTTATTAATAGTAGTGGGACAAAATAGAGTAGTTTAGTTCTATTTAGAACATCTATTCCACTTCTATTTTTTCAACTTCTAATTTGTAGGTTCTAGTAAAAGTTCTTTCAACTCGAATCGATATATTCCAATAAGTAAACCATGACAATTTAATTATAACTGAAACAAAGATTCGAATAGGACTATAATCTAGGACTGATCTAAAAGGAGTGAAAATTGATAATATGATAATAAATAAAGATGAGTAAATTAAAGTGAACTTATTAATAAGCGGAGCTTTTTTATTTTTACCGAATATTAATAATAATGACAATATCTTCAATAAAGAAAGAGGTAGTAGAAATAAAATAATTATTTTAATGCCGCAAGAATTCCACCAGTCTCGGACTGGTGGTGTAAAAGAATAAAT
>JBBSYK010000060.1:0-9472 GCA_038045285.1 Nanobdellota archaeon
TGGTCTATAGCGAGCAGCCTCCAGAAAGCGAGCGGTGACCAGTGGTTCTTGACAATAAATATTTTCAGAATTGAATAAATTAAACAAAAACGGAAGAATTATAATAAAAGAAATAGTACCTGGAATAATATATAAAGTATAAATAAGCAACCATCCATCAATACCTACCAAGCTATCTTTTTTCTCTTTAGTTTCAATCTCCTTCGGAAAACTCTCTTTAAATTCGTTCTTCTTTCCAACTTCTTTTAAAGCCTCAATAAATTCTGCCATTATTCTTATATGATTTAATTTTATTTACAAAAACAAGTATAATTATTGTTATTACAACCCCAAGAGGAATAGGACATATTCACTTTCTTACACGCGTTAGAACAATCGTATTCAAGAATACTCTCTTTATTTGCTCCAAACCATCCAGAACCAACTTCGGCAGCGAATTTCGCATCTTGACAAGATAAGTGCATGTCTATTTGTTTCTCATTATTTAATGTCCCAAAGAAATTGGTTACTCCTCTTCTTAAATCGCCTAAAATTGAGGGATTTATCAAGAAAGAAATGATTAATCCTCCAATGACAAATACAAAAATAGATTCTATTATTTCTCCAAATCCCATATTTCCTCCTTTATCATTTAACTTTAAGTGAAAGAATATATAAAAATCTATCGTTTAATGTTAAATGACTATTTAGGGGTGATAAAATGAAAGCAAGATACGTCAATATAAGTATTCCAGACAAATTAGCAAAAGGAATTGATAAATACATTCTAGAACATCCAGAATTGGACTTTAGATCTAGAGCACAAGTAGTCATTCATGCTTTGAGACAATTGTTATTTATAGGATTCAATAGGGATTAAAAAATGCCTCTTCTTCTTAATTCTTCTAACATTTCTCTGGTAATCTTAACATTTGTTCTTCTTGTACTCTTAACAATATCAAGAATACCGAGTTTATGTAGCTTCATTACATGTTGATTTGCCGTTGGCCATGCTATATTAGTTCGTTGAGCTATTTTCTTCACTGGAAGAGGTCTATTAGCTCTAAAAAGACTACTAAATATACTACTATCAATATTATTTATTCTTCCTTGTTTTCTTTTCGGTTGTTGTGGCATTTTTTTCTCCTTTTCTTTCAACTATCTCAAATTCTTTCTTAATTACTCCTTCTTTATTTTCAACGATAAATTTAAGCTTTTTCATAAAACGATTATGTTTATCTATTTTAAAATATTCCGCTATTTCTTTTGGGAATCTGACAAGTAGATTAGTTCCATCCCAAGAGAAAGCTACTTCTTTTTCAATGTGCTCTACTGTATCCTCAAGATTTTGCAACAGCCTTTTTTTTTCCTCTTTTGTTAGTACATTCATTTAATCATCTATTTAATATTTAATGTACACTAATATTTAAATGTATCTATTCTGGTGTACATATATTTATAAACTAATTATTACTAAATAAAAGTACACTTATTTGATAAATAAGTGCATCCACCGAGAGACTCCCTCAATTAAGTTTCACACTCTGGAAGCTAGGGAGTCTCTTCATTTTAAAAATGACGGAAGAAAAACAAATCGACATAAGAGAATTCATCCCGAAAGATGAGAACTATTGGAGTAATTACAATAGAGCAAAATGCAATGAAAAAAGGATGTTTTACTTATTGCTAGATGAATTATGTAATATTGTTCCAGAACCGCCTCATCAAAATGGAAGAAAACCTTTATCATTAAGAGATTTGCTATTTTGTGCTTGTTTAAAAGTTTATAACAACTTTTCTGCAAGAAGAATAAGCAGCGATATGAAACATGCTTCTGAAGCAGGATACATAAAGAAAGTTCCGCATTTCAATTCTCTTCTTGGATTTATGAATAATTCATTTACAGAAGAATTACTAAAAAGATTAATAACGATCTCGGCCATGCCTCTTAAAGAATTAGAAACTGATTTTGCCGTTGATAGCACTGGCTTTTCTAGTTATCAACATGATAAATGGGTAAAAACAAGATGGTCTAAAAAAGAAAGCAAAGGATACAAAGATTGGGTTAAATGTCATGTTTGTATTGGAACTAAGACTAATTGTATTACTAGAGCAGAAGTTACTTATGGAACTTTATCAGATCACGATCAACTTCCAAATCTTGTGAAACCAACATCAGCTAATTTTAATGTAAAAGCTTATTCCGCAGATAAAGCTTACAGCAGTCATAAAAACTTACAATTAATCGCATCGCTTGAAGCAATGCCTTGGATTCCTTTTAAAAGAAATTCAAAGACTGGAGAAACTAAGCCAGGAATCTGGAATTTTATGCTCAATCTGTTTACAAATAAAAGAGAGTTCTTTGATAAAAGTTACCATAAAAGAAGCAATGTTGAAAGTACATTTAGCATGATGAAATATCCTATTAGCCCATATATTAAGTCGAAGAACTTTCAAGCGCAAAAGAATGAGGTCTTAATTAAATGTCTTTGCCATAATTTATGCTGTCTAGTTGAACAATTTTACTTTTTTAAGATTAAAATTGATTTTTCAGAATGTGAGAAGAAATATCTGCACATAAACGATAGTTTAGTTGCACAAAAAGAGAATTAAAAAATGTGCAACGCTCTTTGAATTTACCACTTTATGCCAATAACTTCAATTTATATATAAGAGTACATACATAACTATATAATAAAAAATGAGAGTGGAAAAGGTTCGTTTAGTTTCAATAGTAATTTCTATTATGGTGCTCCTATTTTTAATAATGCTTGGTCCTGTTCAGGCCTTTCTTTTGACAATTACTCCTACAAATCCTTTGGCATTTATTGGAGATAAAATATTTTTTAATGTCTCAGCATCTACAGGAGAGGAAGAATCTTTAAAAATAAATTACTTTACATTAAATATTACAGGACCTAAAAATATGTCCTGCTCTTTTTTTCCCAATTCTACACTTGTTGGAAGCTGCCCTCCATTAGAAATAATGTTAATTGAAAATTCTTCAATTGACCTTGGATATGGTTATGGATACGCGGCGCCAAATAGCTTTTTGAAATATAGAATAAAACTAAATTCTAATATATTTCTAGAAGGAAATTACTCAGTATCATTGTTCGCTAACACTCTTTCAGGAAACTTTCAAAGTTCACGAACATCATTTAGATTACTTAGAAGGGTTGGTGGACCTGAAATAATAAAATTAGATGGTTGTTCACTGCGTGCTAAAGAAGGATCTTCAATATTTAATAACACCAATTTTGGATCTAATAACCGCTTAAATGTTTTTGTGTCTAGCAGGAATGCAAAAAATGGGATGGGATTCTTTACATCTCAATTAGAAAGAAAAAGAATATCTTATTCATTTAATGTATTAAACGCAACAAAAATAGGGAGTTCATTGATTATCTTGGAAACATCAGGCACATTAATTTCTGGTCAGAATATCAGAACAACTGAAAATGCCACCATAAATTATTTCCCAATGAAGCAATCATTAGAAATTAATGGTAAATCATTTAGTTCTAAAAACATGGAAGTAAATTTTGCGCTTTGCTGACAAAAATAGTCCAAATTCAATAAAAATTCACTCAAAATAAGGAAAAAAAATCTTTCATAAAGTTTATAAAATAAGATATTTAGAGAAATTGATGGAAAAACATTCAAATGGCAGTATTCAAATTTCAAAAAAAAGTTTATTAATAGGTGTGCTTATACTTGTAATCGCAATAGTTTTATTATTTTATTTTCTTAAATACATTCCAGAAAAAAACAAAGATAAAGATATTAAAATCTATAAAAAAGCCCTGTATGACAGTATTCTTTGTCAATTTACATGTGCTTTATCTCCATCTAAGGTTCAAAATACCACTGTATTTTTGCCAGATTCCCTTTGTCAAAAGATATGTATTGTGGAATTAAAGTCAAAAAACCTAAATACAACAAAATATTCAAAGCAAGACCTGCTTACAGACAATTTAGCAGCAGACATAGAGAAAGTTATGTTAGACTGCAAGAATCTTTATACAAAAGAGCAATCACCAACAAATGTTTCTACCTCCAATGAAACTTCCATAGATATACCAGTAAACACTACAGCTTATTTCCCATGTGTAAAACAAGGTCTAATTGACCTTCAATCCAAATACCCATATATAAAAGACAAAGAAGTAACAGAAAAAGACATAGCAAGCAACAACGAAAGCAAAGAAGGAAAAACACCGGCAATTTCAAACTAAATCTTCCTTACCAAACTTTAGTTTAAGTTTTAATTATCTTTCATACAATACCAATTTTCGTCATTTGCAATATATTCTCTCAATTCATTCTTATCAGTTATAGTTCTAATTGCTCCTTTCCAAAAAGTCCTTATTCTTATATATCTGGCATCTCCGCTTTCATCAGTTTCCAGCAGATAATATCTTGCAAGCGGTAATATCTCTTCTTGTATTGTTAAAAATGGAATAATTTCATCTTTTGGAGTATCAAATAAAGAATAAACATAATCCCTTTCACCCAAAAATTCTTCGTTAATTTGAATATTAAAATACTCCTGTAGCTTTCTAGCCAGTTGTTCATCTACAGTATAAAAATCAACCAATTCCTCGATTCTTTTAGCCATAATTTTTATCGAAAACTCGAATATTTAAATAAATATATTATGAAGCACAGCAATAAATATAAATGGTCGTTTGCTGTTTTATTCATGAACGAGCCAAATATCAAAGATCTTCCTTCAATTCAAGACTTTAGGAAAGAAAGAGAAGAATTAGAAAAAGATGTTTCAAAAATAGGCTCTCTTACTGCAATGTCAAATATTTCTCTTCATTTTAGCAGATTTTATAAAACAATAGCGGGAAATACATTAGATGGGCAGGTGAGAGCAGATGCAACAGAAGAAGCAAAATATTTCTTAGCTCAAGCAGTTGGATATGCAAATCAATACACTATGCAAAGAGAAATGTTGCCGGAGTTTTTTGACAGAGACCAGCCTGTATAGATATCTAAACGGCAGTTACAAACTTAAATGAAATCCAATATCCCACCATAGCAATACTTATAAATATCTGATATATAGAAAATTATATGAAAAGTGAAAAAACAGGCAATATTAAAGAATCTGGTGTAACTAGAAAAGAAATTGAAGCAAAAATTTCCAATGTCGGAGATTATGTTAAAATGGATTGTCTGCAAGCATGCCTAAAAAAACAGCTGGATTTTGACACTAGAAAATTCGTATTAACTGAATTAACTAGAATTTATGAAGAAAGGAAAATGAATTTAGAAGCCGGAAAGCTGATGAGAATGGCGGCGGATATTAATACTACATTTGAAGGTAAAATGAATGATTTTATCAAATCTGCAGGATTATTTATAAAATCAGGGAGTTTTGACGAAGCAGACATTTCTATAAGTAAGGCATTAGCAAATGCAAATGACAGACAAAAAGTAGGTATCAAAATCAAAATCAAGGATATCTATAAAAACTATGCAAAAGACATGTTATCAAAAGATAAGAGAAAACACGCCATGGAAGCCTATGAAAAAGTTTTATCTTTAGATTTAGACCCCTTGGAAAAGAAGGATTCGCAAAAGAACCTTCTTTATTTATATGAAAAATTAGGAAAAATCTACGATTACTATGCCTTAAAAAAGACCATGGGTTAATCATCTCGTGGAGGCATGTTACCTAAGGTTAATATTAGCATGACTTTATGCGTAAAAATAAGCTGAAATTCTATCAAAATTGGTTAAACGCCCCCGCAAGAGCGTTTACACAGCGAATATAAAATTTTTATGGCTAAGATTCGGGGGGCGTTTAACTGAAAAAATAGAAAGTATTAAAAATAGCTATTTAATTATAATTTAGAGGTGAGGGTCACCTCAGAACCTTATTCTGAGAATATCAATATGGAAAAACAAGACGACTTAAAAATAATGGCTGGACCATGTTCAGTTGAAAGCGAATCTCAGATTATGAAAATTGCGGAGTATGTTAAACAAGATGGTGCTCAATACCTAAGAGGTGGTGCGTGGAAGCCAAGAACTAAAGGAGGAGACTGGGAAGGTCATAAAACAGAAGCATTAAAATGGTTACAAAAAGCAGGAAAAGAATTTGATTTGAAAATTGTTACAGAGATTTTAGGCCCTGCAAATATTGATATGACCTATAGACAAGCAATTGATTTATTTAGAGAACACGATGTTGCACTTTATCAAGTTGGTGCGAGAAATGCACAAAATCAAGAATTACTAAATGCCTTAGGTGAAGCAAGAGTTCCAGTTCTGTTAAAAAATGGTATGAACACAACATTAAAAGAGTGGTTGGGTTCGGCAAGTAGGTTGGATCAGACTACAGCCATGCTTTGTGTTAGAGGTAAAACTAATGAAACAGATGTTGCTAGAAATGGACAAGATATTGCAACAATTGCGGAATTAGTTAGGATGAATAAATATCCAGTTATATTTGACCCTAGCCATATATCTGGAAAAAGAGAGTTAGTTTATGATGTAACTATTGGTGCTATTGCAATGGGAGTTGATGGATTGATTGTTGAAACTCATTATGATCCTGTTATGTCTTTTACTGACAGTAGGCAAACAATTGCTCCAAAGCAATTAGAATTATTAGTAAAAAGTGCAAGAGAACAAAGAAGATTATATCTTGATCAGCAAGAAATAAGAAATTCTTTCTTAACTGCTGAAATACCCCGTCACCTAGAAATATTTTTTAGAAGAGAAAATTCTCAAGATTTAGAAGGAATAATTGATGTTAGTAAAGCAAAAGATTACTATGTTCCCGCATCTGGCATCCGAACGGTTAAACTGCCTGTTGGAGAACTTGGAAAACTAAGACAAAAAGGTTGGGCAATAGGAAGAATTGTTGAATATGTAGGAAGGGACGGAAGTGATTCAGTTGCAGGAGTGCATATAACTATGCCTCAAGGTGAAAAGATTCAAATGAGTCCTTATAATGAAGCTGCACTAAATTTTAGGAAAATGCCTACTGTTTCTTTCAAGGAAGACTTACCATCAAAACGAATAGAATTAGCTCATGGATACGCTAATCGAGTTGTTCAGGATGTATATCTAACAATTGATATGGGCAAACTCCCAGAACTAAAATCTGTTCCATTATTGATTTATAGACCAATAGAAGAAAAGTGATTTAGGAAAACACGGGGGGCGTTGAACCAGCCCTAAAAAATAAAAAATCATTTTCTAACCCCTACTTTTTTGATGGAAAATTGTTATCGTCGACAAACCATTCAAATAACTCGTGCTAACCTTAACCTAAGGTTTAGCATCTCGTGGGGGCATGTAATACTTTTTGTTACATTTCAGGTTATACTATTTATGATAAGATTTATAACACAGTTTATATTAAAAACAATATGATAATTAAACCTAAAACAAAATTAGGTAAATGGTCTGCAGGACTGAACATCTTGTTTCTAATAATAATTCTTGTTTCTATTATTTCAGTCTTAGTGCTTAAAATACTTAATTTTGATGACCCTTGGTGGGATGTGACTGTGCCTATTTCATTCCTCATTGAAATGACTGCTTTTATTACCGGAATAATCTCCGTTACAAAAAACAATGAACGTTTAGTTTTAGTCTATTTTTCAATTTTTGTAGGTATTCTTACTATCCTTTTTGTTCTTTTGCATAGTTTATTTATCAATGATTAATTAATTTTTTAAACCTTAGAGGAAAATGTTAGTATCTTAATCCTCAGGATTAAGTTATCGTGGGGGGCATGTTACCTAAGGTTAATAAGAAGTGCTTCAAAGTGAAGATCTTATTGCTTAATAGTTTTATTGATTCTATGAAGAACTGTTTGCAGTATCAATGATTTGTTGTACTACTTCTTTTGAATCTCCCAATAAATCTCCAAGCTCTTTTCTCTTGGGTGAAAGGTCTAACTCTCTTATAGATTTTACAAAACTATCTCCTTCTTTTTTAGCAACTTCTTCAGAATCGTATATCGCAGAACAAGTGACCAATGGATGATAATTTTCTCTTTCCATACGGGAAACTCCATATCCCCATTTTTGAGAATTTCTATTCTGATATGGATGAACACTAGTCTCGTTTTTTTGAATTATTAAGGCTGTTAATAAACTCACCATAAAACTAGTTAGAAAAGAAGTTTATAAGGATTCAAGATAGGGAGATGTAAGTGTATGAGTGATGGCACGAGTCTGATTTTAGAAGACGGAAAGGTTTAAATAGACTAATCCTTTTAATAGGATTGAATAAACCTAAAAATAGGATTAATAAAATGTTAAATAAAAAACACCAAATACTTGAAGAATTTGTTAAAAGGGCTTGGAAGAAGTTTACTTTTCAGGAAATTAAAAAGTTATCTGGAAAGAAGTCAGAGAGCTATGTATATACCTCACTAAAGAAATTTGTTAAATCAAATATTCTTAAAGAAGAAAGAGCAGGCAATGTTGTGTTATATTCTTTAAATCTTTCTTCACATAAAACTATGGCTTATACGAGCTTTGTATTAGAGTATCTAAGCTGGAATAAAAAACAGATTCCATACAAAGATTTAGAAAAAATCGCATCTAAAATTCCTACTAAACTTTTTACATTTATCATTACTGGAAGTTATGCAAATAATACTCAAAAGAAAACATCCGACATTGACGTTGTTATTCTTTGCGATGATACTTTTGAGACAAAAAAGATTTATGCAGAACTTAAACAAGATTGCGAGTTAAACATACCTCCAATACATTTATATGTATTTAAAAACTCAGAATTCCTAGAAATGTTACTAAATAAAGAGGCAAACTACGGAAAAGAAATAGCTAATAAAAACCTCATTTTATTTGGGGCAGAAAATTACTATAAAATAATTTCAGAGGCTATAAAAAATGGATTCACAAGTTGAAATATTTATTAAAAGAGCAAATAATGAACTTCTTGCTGCAGAATCTCTAAAAAGATTAAGCGAAGAAGTAAAATATAAAGATGAGTTTAGTATTCCTCAAGATGCTACGTTTTACAGCTCAGTTATATCTCATTCCTATTATGCAATATTCTATGCCGCAAAAGCAATCCTCTTAACAAAGAACATTAAAACAACGTCTCCAAATATACACAGGACAACTTATGACCTATTTGACAAAACTTTTGTTAAAACAGGAGTTCTGGATAAAAAGTTATTACAGATTTATACTGACATCGTAGTTAAAGCTGGTGACTTGCTTGAAATCTTTAAGGATGAAAAATGGAAGCGAGGAAACTTTACTTATCAGATAATTGCTCAGGCAAATAAAACACCTGCTGATGATTCCTTGAAAAATGCTAAATTGTTTATTGCAAATATATCTAAAGTTATTGGAGACTAATTTCAAGTTTTATATTCAGGTCCCGGGAGCACGTAACTGCCCATTTTTGCAGAGTTAAATCTTAACTATTTGTGACATCCTCCGTCCCCTAAAGGTTTTTTGCTTCGCAAAAAATCCTCACTTCG
>JBBSYK010000061.1:0-3074 GCA_038045285.1 Nanobdellota archaeon
AAACTTTTCGGTGCTAAACGCTATAAGTCATTCTCTTACAGCCTGTCGAACTGAAATAGGGAGATTGCGCAAATACAAATCTTGAGGTTTCAATAGGCTATCTGGCAAAGGTTTTTGGTGTGCGCTTTTATACTAATCCTAGCGGTTGGATAACTGCCTGCAACGACTTTTTTTCAAAATATTGCATAATTCTCTCTAGATCTTGCCTGTGTTTCGGATTCTTTCCCCAACGCC
This sequence comes from Nanobdellota archaeon, assembly GCA_038045285.1. GTDB lineage: Archaea > Nanobdellota > Nanobdellia > Pacearchaeales > GW2011-AR1 > VGKP01. The sequence goes on from JBBSYK010000061.1 coordinate 235, forward strand.
AGCTTGATAACATGCTTCTTTTATTAAATTGAAGATAGTCTAAACTTACCGAATAAACTTTTTTACTTGTGCGCGTTGTATAAATAGAAGTATTTGAAAGCCATGATGGCTCTATAACTCGCTTGTCCTCGCTTGAAATTAGGCGTTCTTTTTTATCTAAATGGTGGAAATATAGTTTTATACGATCATAAATTCTATTTTCATTAACAATATTGCCATTGTGGTCTATTGAACAAAACTGATAATTTCTATTAGACTTTAAATTACTTATCGCTTCTTTTTTAGAAATAGGATAAAAAACTTCATATTTTCGAATATCGTCTTTACTCCATGTTTTTTTGTAGCTTCTTAGCCTTTGAAAGAGATATAAATTATTTTGTTCAGCTCTTTCTATCATATAATCTAAAAGATCAGACTCGCGTAAAAGAGCAATATCAGTATTTGTATGGGTTCTAGGATATGTGTCTGTAATAAATGATATTGCTATTGCTCCTGAGACCCACCATCCTCGCCAGTCCCCCCACATATTTCCAAGAAACTCCATCCAAGATTTTAAATCTTCTTTTCTTTCTTCTGCTGTTTGTTCTATTTTTATTGAATATGTATTATTCTCTATAGTATAAGAACATGGGGCTATTCCTTTGCTTTCATCATTGTGGTCTTTCCATACCATGCTACCAATAACGCAACTTACTTTTTAAGCCTTCTTAAATTATCTTTTCTTAAAATTTTCTACAAAAAGAACATTTATAAGGGTAAGTTTTCATTATTTTAAAGCAGATAGTTAATAAAATTTGCAAGGAGGTAAAATGGCAAAACAAAATATGGAATTCTTTGACGTAAAAACAAAGAACAAGTTCCAGACAGACAACTATAGAATCGTCGAAAGAGGAGGACGATTTTTTGCAGTAGCTAAGTCTCCTGCCGGAACTCATGAATGTTGGAGAATAGTCTCTAAGGAAGCAGCAGGAAAGTTAAAATAAAACTTTCATTATTGTAGAATAAATGTTTCTTGAATATAGTTCTACATGTATTGTTGATATTGTATTTTAAAAAAAGGTCAATACAGATGTTTTTGACTTCAACTAAATAAAACAACAAGCTAAGACTATATGTGCTTATTTAATTCTTTTTGAAACCTCCAGATTTGTATTTGCGCAATCCCTCTACTTCAGTTCGAAGGCAAGCAAATCAAATCTTGATGGTGCTCAAGAACCCGAACACGCCCCGGACTTTAGTCCGAAGGTTCTTGACAATTAGAATAATTTAAATATAACAATTATTCAAAGAGTTTATGGATAACGAGATAACAATAGATGAATTAACTGCATTCTGTAAACGAAAAGGTTTTGTCTACCCCTCAGCTGAGATATACGGTGGTCTTGCAGGCTTCTGGGACTATGGCTCTCTTGGAGTTGAACTTAAAAACAACATCAAGAATGAATGGTGGAAATTTCATGTACATCAAAGAGAAGATATTGCGGGGATTGATGGAAGTATAATAACTAATCCCAAGATATGGTCTGCTTCCGGCCATGTTGCTAATTTTACAGACGTCTATGTTACATGTAAGAAATGTAAAAAACCCAATAAAATTGACAAATCTGAAATAAACAAAAGAAAATGCGATAATTGTGGGGGGGAATACGAAGTTAAAGGTGATTTTAACTTAATGTTTAAAACGAATATTGGTCCAGTTGAAAGCGCAGAAGCAGGGGCTTATTTAAGGCCTGAAACCGCTCAACTTATTTTTGCAAATTTCAAGCTTGTTGCAGAAAATACGAGGCTAAATCTTCCATTTGGAATTGCTCAAATAGGCAAAGCTTTTAGAAATGAAATTTCTCCAAGAGATTTTCTATTTAGATGCAGGGAATTTGAGCAGATGGAAATTGAGTATTTTATCCATCCTGAAAAAAGAAAAGAATGTAAATATTTGAAGAACTATGAAAACTTTGAATTAATTATCTACTCTGCTGAGATGCAAGAAAAAGGAAAAAAATCAGAAAAGATGAAAGCAAAAGATGCATTAAAAAGAGGGATAATTATGCTCCCATGGCACGCTTACTGGCTTGCTTTGGAAACCTCCTGGTTCCTAAATCTCGGTGCAAGTAAAGAAAAATTTAGAATAAGGCAGCACTTAAAAAATGAAAAAAGTCATTATGCAACTGATACTTGGGATATTGAATATGAATTTCCATTTGGATGGAAGGAATTAGAAGGAATTGCTGATAGAGGCAATTATGACTTAAGTCAGCATGAAAAATTCTCTGGAAAAGATATGAAAATTTTTGATGAAGATACAAAAAAGAAAGCGCTCCCAGAAGTAGTGTGTGAACCCTCATTAGGAGTTGAAAGAGCTTTCCTCGTCTTTATGTTTAACGCATATAATTATGATGAAAAAAGAAAAAATATTGTGTTGAAATTGCATCCTAGGCTTGCACCGATAAAAGCCGCTGTTCTGCCTATTATTAAAGATAAAAAAATGATTTCTGTTGCTAAAAAAATAGAAGAAGATCTCAAAAAAGAATGGAATATAGAATACGATGAATCTGGAAGCATAGGCCGTAGATACAGCAGACAGGATGAAATTGGAACGCCTTTATGCATCGCTATTGATGAACAATCATCGAAAGATAATACAGCGACTTTGAGAGATAGAGACACAACTAAGCAAATTAGAGTAAAGATAGAAGAACTTAATGATATTGTGAGAAAAGTCATTTTTGGGGAAGATCTCCTTAAATTTGGCAAGATAGTCGAAACAAGAGTAAAATAATTCTCCTTTATCCTAAACTTTTGCGTTTTTAACGAACACAAAAGTGTTCATTACCTTTTTTAAT
>JBBSYK010000062.1:0-27817 GCA_038045285.1 Nanobdellota archaeon
ACAGAGCAAGATTATCTTATTTTAGGAAGATTAAATAATATGTACGCAAGGCTGGTAATTTTATGATTTTCATTAATATTTACACTAAAATAATCTAAAAAACTAATTCAAAAACCCTGCTTTTTTTGCTTTATCATCAGATTGTTTTTTCATAAATTTATTAATAAAATCTTTATGTTCATCTCTTCTAACAATCTGATTTAATTTCCAATATCCTTCACTCGAGATTTTTTCACATTTAATTTTTCCGAGCATTCTCCTGTGTACAATCTCAGAAAGATAAACAAATCCATTAGATCTATCAGCTGCTCTTTTTGGAATAATTGTTGTAGATCCAACAGAGGTAAATCTTATTTTTCCTTCTCTATTAGATTCAATAATCATTTCTCCCAAATGAATTCCAAGTCCATAATTTATTTTCAGAGCATAATGCTTATTATACTCATTAAGAATAGAGCTTATTTCCTCTGCCAAAGAAAGAGCCTTTCCAACTACCTGTTCTTCTTTCATCATCGTCGGAGATAATATAATCGTTTTATATTCGCCTTGTTCATAGACTCTTGCATTATAATTCTTAGACTTCTCAATTGCTCTTTCAATCGCAGGCAGAGCATTGTTTTCAGATGTAAGGAGCTCAGATAAATTTTTAATTTTTAACGCAATTAAGGCCACCTCCTCCTTCTTTCCTGAAATAAGAGATCCAGATAATTTTTTAGCGATCCCTTCTTCATTAGGAAGATTTCTATCTTTTGTTATAGACATTGAAGGAACTTTTCCCAAATAAACTCTCTTCCTGATTTTTTTGTAATAAATAAAAGCAACAACAGCCAATATCAACAATAAAATTATCCATAAAGTTAATTTGGCTTTTCCACCAGAAATATTCCCGATTTCCCTTATGTCAACGGCATTTCCAGTCAAATAACTTCTTCCCAAATTTCTTTTATCAATTCCGTCAGAAATGCTTATATCATACTCTCCATTCTTAGCACTCACTTTATATCTCTTAGTTTCTCCAACATCTAATTTTACTTCCTTAAGTTCATTTTCAGAACCTATAAAAATCTCTAAGATTTTCCTATATAGAACATTTCCAACATTAGTTATAATAAGCGTCTGATTCTCAATAACCATTCTGGCATCTTGGATCTCATCAATATATATTGCTCTCCTTCCTTTCAATTCTCTCCAATTCCCTTCAATTGTCCAATAACCAGGACTCTCATTCAAAGCAAAATTTATCTCAATAGTCTCTCCAGATCTAACAAGTTTCTTAATAAAAATACTTCCATCAGGTCGATAAAAAATCACACTCAAATCTTCTTTTATCTTCAAATTAGATTGATCATATAAATTTACACTGTATTTAAACAAGCTCCCAGATTTAACCTTATCAGAATCAACAGCAATTTCCAATTTCTCAACTATTTGATTAATTTTTATAACAGCACTAGCTTGTCCTTCATTATCAATACTCCCAGTATTATCTTTTTCATAAACACGAACTTTCAAATTGTAATTTTCTGATTTCGCATCCGCGGGAATATGAAAAGTTAAATTGAAAACTCCGGCGCTCGAATAAGCAAAAACACTCCCATTCAACCCTTCAATTTCAGCTTCCACAAATCCCTCTAATAATTGACCATTTTTCTTTTTAGCATTTCCCCTAACTATAATTTCACTTCCAGGATCAAAACTTGCTCCAGTTATACTTAAACTAACATCGATACTTTTTGTAATAATAAAGTCTCTGCTATTAACTTCATCACCTCCATACTTTATATGTAAATAACAATTTCCTTCTAATTCTTTCAATAAAGATCGCCCAAATTGCATTGACAATTCCACATTTTTCTGTTCATTTGCATTCAAACTTAAAAAGTTTCTATAAAGCTCAACCTCTCCATTGGAACAATGCACGCTAGAAACAAGAAAATCATTAGTCGTGATTGATGGAAATATAGTAATATTAACTTTAAATTGATCGCCCAGATTATACAAATAATCGCTCTGTCCAATTAATATCTCTGCTGATATTACAGGCATAACCGCAAAAACAAAAATACACATGCCAAAAAAATATAAGAAAATAACCTGCTTCGATTTTATACTATTCATCCCATTCTAAGATGTTTTTCATATTTAAATTCTTCCATCTACTCTTTCTCTTAATTCCCAATATTTATAAATCTCTTTCTGCTCTAATTTAAATGAAAAGAGAATTTAAAGTTACACCTTATGAGGTTTCAGGTGCTGTAGATTATAATCGAATAGTTAAAGAATTTGGTGTTGAATTTATTACTTCAGACCTTTTAAAAAGAATAGAAAAAATTTCAGGAGAGCCTCATTTCATGTTAAAAAGAGGCATTTTTTTCGCCCAACGAGATATTAAATGGATACTTGATGAATACGAAAAAGGAAATAAATTCTTTCTATACACCGGCAGAGCTCCTTCAGGCAAAATCCACGTTGGTCATTTAATGCCTTGGATTTTTACAAAATGGTTGCAGGATAAATTTGATGTAGATTTATGGTTTCAATTCCCTAATGAAGAAAAATTCCTTTTTAAAAAAGAAATGACTTTTGAGCTAGCGCAAAGCTTTCTTCAAGACAATATGCTGGATGTTATTGCCCTTGGCTTCGATCCTAAGAAGACTTTTTTTATTGTAGACACAATACATGCTAATTTGATGTACGAAGAAGCATGTAAAGTAGCTAAAAGAATAACTCTTTCTATGGTAAAATCATCTTTTGGATTAGACGATCAAACAAATATAGGGGTAATATTTTATACCTCTATGCAAGCAGTTCCTGCATTTCTTCCATCAATATTAAAAAATAAAAATATTCCTTGCCTTATTCCTCATGGAGTAGATCAAGACCCTCATTTCAGATTAACTCGAGACATATTGCCAAAACTAGGCCATTACAAACCTGCTTCAATACAATGCTCTTTCCTTCCTCCATTATCAGGAACTCAAGGAAAAATGAGTTCTTCAAAAGAAACTGAAGCAATATACACATCAGATTCTCCAGAAATTATAAAGAAAAAAATAAATAAATACGCTTTTTCTGGGGGTAAAGACACGATAGAAGAACATAGAAAAAAAGGAGGCAATCCTGATATTGATGTATCTTTCCAATATCTCCGATACATTTTTGAGCCAGACGATAAAAAACTCGCCAAAATAGAGAAGGAATATCGTTCTGGTGCCCTCCTAACCTCTGAATTAAAGAAAATACTCATTGAAAAAATCTCCTCTTTTCTGTCAGAGCACCAAAAGCGTAAAGAACAGGCAAAGAAAGACATTGATAAATTCATACTCAAATGTTAGCACTTTTTCGTCAATCCAAAGTTTTATAAACGCTTAAAAACAATAAAGTTCAGCTGAGATATAGATTTTAAAGATCTTTTTCTTAGCTAAATAAATAAGTGTAAGGAGTGTAGAATGAGTAAGAAATTGTATGTCGGAAATCTTCCTTTTACTGTTGACAGTAAAAAGCTTGAGGCCATCTTTTCCCAGTACGGACAGCTTGATGAAGTAGTTGTAATAACCTTCAAAGACTCCGGGAAATCCAAGGGCTTTGGTTTCGTTACTGTTGCTGACGATGCACAAGCAGAGAAAGCTATAACAGAAATGAATGGGAAGGATGTAGAAGGACGCCAGATTGTAGTTAATGAAGCAAAGCCTTTTAGTCCAGATAGACCTCAAAGACCTAATAGAGATTTCGGAAGTTTCGGCGGCGAAAGACGATCATTTAGAAAAAGATTCTAGTTTCTGATATAATATCAGTAAGTTTTGAATTGTCTGTTAACTTTTTTAATTTATAATTTAATTTTTTTCAAAAACCACTGCTTTCGGCAAGCCGCGAAAGTCGTTATCTAATGTTAATAATTTAGCATTGTGGACTAAAGCAGTTGCATAGATAATAGAATCAATTGCTGGTAAATTGTGTTCAACTGAAAGCGAAGCAGCTTTTTCAGCAATAATATTATTAACAACTAAAACAATTATTCTTCCTTTGACAAAATTTATCTTATTTTCCACAATTTCAGATGGAACTTTCTTTTCTAACAATTTTCTCTTCAACTCAAACAAAGATAAAGCTGAAGCCAATAAAATATCATCACCTTCAATAATCTCCCTGTAATTTCCATAAACAAAATAATCAACTAGTATTGTAGAGTCCAGAAGCTTAGAATCGGTCACTTTTTCTTCTTTCATCTTGTAACTCCTTTACTATATCTTTAATTGACTGTTCTTTAAAATATCTTTTCAGAGATCCAGCCATAGATTTTCTCTTTGTTTTTGGTAAAAGAGCCCTTGATATTACCTCAGCGTAAGATTCTGCTCTCATTTCCTCTTTTCTTCTCTTCAACAATTCAAACAATTCCCTGTTCACCTGTATTGTTGTCACCCTATTACCTTCCATAACTATAGCCTATAGGCTATAGTTTATATACTTATCGTTTTTCCTTCCTTTCTATTCAATAATTTCTATAATAACTATAACAGATAAATAATCATAATCCATACACATACTCATTGCAGAATTCACAATTCTTCTCAATAGGACATGGATTAAAGCCATTCTCATAGGCATTCATTATCTGTTTTGCAGCAGAAATAATTTCTTCCCTGACTTCATTAACATTAAAAGACATATCAGAATAAATAGATACTGCATTGCCTCTTTCGTCAATTTCAAATTCCAAAGGTTTTTCTTGTTTAAGCATATCTAAAGTTATTTTTTTTACTTTTCCAAAAAGTTTGGCAGCCGCTAAAGCATAATATCCCATTTGCCATCTTCTATGCAAAGGCATAATATTCTGTCTGCCAGTTTTATAATCAATAATCTCCACCCCATCATCTCTAAAATCAATTCTATCAGCAAAACCTACAAAACCAATCCCATCAATATCAATTTTTAGAGGCTGTTCTGTCAATGAATGTTTATCATATTTATCTTTATTTCTTTCAAAAAATACTTTAATTAAATGCTCAATTTCAGAAAAATCAACACTTTGCCATTCATCCTGCAAATGCATTTCTCTAGCCAAGTCTATTAATTCCTTCAAAGATTTAAAATTTTTCTTTACTCCCTGTTCAAATACCAAATGAGCAAAACTTCCCAAACGCATCGCCTCCCAGGATATTGCCTTCTTTTCAGGCATATTATAAACATACTGATATTCGAACCTTTTCTGGCACTCATTAAATGTCAGCAATGAAGAAGGAGAAAGTGATTTTCTTTCATTTCTCTGAACCTTAATAATATTCCTTTCAGAATCCTTTATTATCTTAACTAATAAATCATCAAAATTATTCGAATATAAGGCATATCCAAATTTTGAAGCAGGCATAATTTCAACCTTTGGCTCGATATATCTTTCTTCATTGTCAATAAAGAAATCAATATCCTTATTTTCTTTATAGCTTATTTCATTTAAAAATTGAGAAGGCAGAAAATTTTTCATCCCATATTCCTGAGCATAAGTTAATATTAATTTTTTCTTAGATCTTGTAAACGCAACATAACACAACCTCCTTTCCTCATAAATTTGATTTTTTCTTTCATATTCTTTAACTAGATCATCAAAATCCTCAGAATTTCTCTCTAAGAGAACAGCCATCTCTGGATAAAGAGCAGTTGGAATCATATTATTACTCTCTATTCTTTCAATAGGAAATCTCTTTTGAGCCATATTAGTAATAATTACAACTTCATATTCTAGTCCTTTTGTAGCATGTAAAGTCATCAACTGAATACCTGATTTTTCTATTTCTGCGGAATCTATTTCTATTTCCAAATTTTCTAAAATCTCCAAATAGCGTAAAAAACTAGTAAGATCTGGAGAATAAATAGATCCATGTTCAAGACATAATTCATAAAACTTATTTAGATTCAATATAATATCCTTTTGTTTCTTTTCCTTTGTTTCATTAATCATCCCAGCAATTAAATAAATATCTCTAACTAAATCTGCAGCTCCTTTAGCAGTCAAAAAAGTATCAAGCATTTTATTAATTCTGTCAATAACAATTTTCGCCGACAGTCTGCCGGAATTAGAAAGAGGTAAATCGACAATTTTCATTAACAAAAATTCACTAAATTGTTCTTTGTCCTTATTATTTTTTATAAACTTGCCAATTTTCAATAAATCCTCTTCTAAGAAATCAAGCTGATATATTAAATCCCACCAAGCCTCCTCGCCGCCATTACTCTTCCTGCTAATTTTATCAATTATTGTTAAGTAATCTATAACTGTTTTAATTACCGATTGCTTTAACAGCGATTTTTTTGAAGAAGAGATATATTTTATATTTCTACTTTCCAGAATCTTTTTGATAATTCTTCCTTGTTGATGAGTTCTAAACATGATACATATCTCCTCAGCTTTTCTGCCATCAGCAAGCTCTCTTTCAACTAAATCTGCTATTTTTCTAGCTTCTTCTTTTGAATTCTTTAGTTCAAATATCTCAATTTTTTCTCCTTCTCTTCGTTCAAAATTCTCAACCATAAAACAATCTTCTTTATTCTCGTAATTATTAAGTATTAATCTATGAGCTGTTTTCAGAACTTTATTACTTGATCTTCTGGATTTATCAAGATTGAATATTTCCTCTTGTTTAATATTAAAACTTTTTTTGAAAATATTAAAATTTTCCTTATAAGCTCCTCTAAACCTATATATGCTCTGATTCATATCGCCTACAATAGTAATATTTCCATGCGGCGCCAATTTTAATAAAAAATCAAGTTGTAATTTATTTGTATCTTGAAACTCATCCACAATTACATAAGAAAATTCATCAGATATCTCCCTGTGCTTTTCAAGTAAATTTAATGCTTCAATATTTAAATCAGAATAATCAAAATAAAAATTCATTGTTTTTATTTTTTCATAAGCACTCCAAGCGCTTACAAATTTCTTTAAATCTATAAGGTTGCTTATTTTTCTTATTTCATCCAATAAGTATCTTTTTTTATCTCTTTTTGCCTTTTCCTCACTATGTAAATGTAAGGTCTGCAGCTCGAATTGCAAATTCTCTAATCTCTTTTCTAACTCAAAACCTCTAAATACCTCTACTTTACTTTTCACATAGTCCTGCAAACTATTCAAACTTATTCCCAAATCCTTCGCTGTACCTATTGACGCAACATATTTGTGGCAATAATAAGGAGATATCTTTAGATGTCTATGCAAAACAACTTTCGCCTGATTCGGATCAAGAATTTTAAAATCTTGCTTAATTCCCGCTTTAACTCCATATTTTCTTAAAAGATCAGCAGAAAATGCGTGGAATGTTTTAATTATTGGCTCTTTTTTATTTCCAAGCTCAAGTGATCTTTGCACTCTCATAAGTAAATTATTTGCGGCCTCGTTGGAAAAAGTAATGCATACTATCTTATCTGGTTCATAAATTTTATTTAAAATTAGATATTTTATCTTTTCTACAATTGTGTGCGTCTTTCCTGTTCCCGCTCCTGCTAAAATTGCACACGGCCCCTTAATTTTAGTAATTGCATCCATCAAATCCCAAAAGACAGTCAAGTTAAAAAGATTTGCATATTATTTGCCATTACTCTAATTATTGTATATGTTTCATCACAATTTACTTTTTAAATAAAGAACGCTCCTTATTCTCATGACAAATTTTGTCGAGTCTTATACAGTAGACGGACTTTTCTTTACAAAAAAAGGAATAACTCGCAATACCGGTTTAATTAATTTTTAGGATAAAGGAAAAATTATCGGAGAAATTTCAGAAAGAGGAAAACGGGGTCTAGTTATGGGTGTTAGAACATTGAAAAGAGGTGTTGATACACTTTCCCTTGCTTATATAACTCGCGAAAGACCTTCTGATGAAAGCAAAAGCAAACTAACACTAGCCGTGCAAAAGGTAGTAGTATCGGCGAAGGATTTAGGCATTTACCCGATAGGTTACAACGGCCTTCACTGTTACGGTTTAGCTTTTATCAATGAAGAATTACTTGACCAATTATATATCACTAAGAGAAATTTTCAGTCATTAGATTCTCTTCATAACCTAACGATTAAAGATATTGATATTTTCTTAGAAAGAAAAAGAACACTTTTTGATTATAAAGATAAAGGAATATTAGAATATATGGCGTGTGCAAACGGATACACTTGTAACCTAATATTAGAGAAGAATAGTTAAAATTAAGATTGCTAAAAAAGCAATGCTCAAGGCTTTACTATTAGATTATCATAATACCATAAAGCAATAGCTGCTCTTATATCAATTAGATGCTTGTCATAATTATAATAAGGAATTCCAACATCAGCACAAAAAGTTTCATCATAACCAACCTCATTTACTGAACTATTTATAGTAAAAATTCGCATCTCTGCAGGAAGTTCTTCTTTTCTTAAAGAAAAATAATCGATCATATTTTCCCAAATAATCCTTTTTTGATCATCAGTCCAATTTCTTAAGCGCGGACGAGATTCACCAATTAATCTTCTCAAAGGTAAACTTTGCTGTTTCATCATTTTTCTAAACAATTTCTCCATAACCTATTAAACGCCAATGATTATTCAAATTCCTAGCAATACCTACATTATCTCCTTTATAGGGCACCACAGGAACTTTTAAATTAAGTTCGATTCCATCTTGATGTACTTTCTTTACTATTCCTATTGACATTGAAGTATTAACATTTAATAATAAAGTTTCAGATGGTTTTATAGGATCAACTTTAGCGTACTCTGCAATGCCGAAAACTTCTGGAAACAACTTATATTTTATTTTCAATTCAAAAGAAATCTCCGGAGATGTCCCGGGTTTTGATGCAATGCAACCCGCAAGAGAATCATTTTTACCTAAAGCCATATCAATTTCTGTCTCGATAGACATACTTCCTCCAGGAGTGAGTTTTTTAACTTCTCTAGATCCTTTGAATAACTTCAAAATTTTCGTTGTAATTTTTTTATAATGATATTGATTAGCTTCTTTTATCACTATTCCTGGTTTTAACTCTATTTCATCTCCTACTTTCAATACTCCTTGTTTCAATGTTCCTCCTAAAACACTGCCTTGAAGATCCAACGGTTTAGTCCCTGGTTTATTTACATCAAAACTTCTAGCAATTAAAAAAATTGAATCTCCCCCTACATTTTTCGAAGGAATAGGAATCTCTATCAACGCTTTGTAAATCTCATCTATATTTACTTCCTGCTGTGCTGAAACAGGAATTATTGGCGCTCCATCGAATTTACCTTTTAATAATTCTTTAATTTCTTTATAATTTTCTTTTGCTTTTTCTTTATCTACTAAATCGATCTTATTTTGTACCACGATAAGATGTTTTACTTTTTTTACTTGTAAAGCCATCAAATGTTCACGAGTCTGAGGTTTTATTCCTTCATTCGCAGCTACCACTAATATAGCTGCATCAATAACTGCTGCTCCAGAAAGCATTGTTGCCATCAACATTTCATGACCGGGTGAATCAATAAAAGAAATATGCCTGATTGCTTCACCCTCTCCAGTTCTATTATATTCTTTATCTTTTTTGTATACAATTATATCAGCATAACCTAGCTTAATTGTTATGCCTCTTTTAAGCTCTTCTGAATGTGTATCTGTCCATCTTCCACTAAGTTTGTAAAGAAGTGTTGTTTTTCCATGATCAATATGGCCTACAATACCAACATTTATTGTAGGTAATTCATCTTCCAAACCATCATTTTCCATTGCTTTTGCCATATTATGCTCTAGAACAACATCTTTTTAAAGGTTTAGAAGAATAATATTTTATTCTATTCATGCTCAAAAACATCTAAGAAATTAATCAAATTCAGATATTTTAATTTTTATCTAAAAACTTCAATTAATTCATTATATTAAATATTGATAATCCTTTTAAAATCAAAATATTCCTTATGTATATGAAAGATAATTCAAATATTGATGACTGGTTTGTTAATTTGGATGTTTGTGTAATACAAAGTTTAGATTTTTTAGCAACAGTGCCTCTTCCTTATCCAAACTTTTTTAAGTTTAATAGACCTCTCGTAGCAGGAAGCGGTAATGCTCTTGAAACAGGAAGAATACTTTTTCAAGGACAAGATGCCATTTTTTCAGATGAATCCAATTATCATGAAGAAATTAATAAAGCTATAAACGGAGCTTTCTTAATCTCTGCCTCTGGAAAGAAAGACTCTCCAGATATTGCTGGGGCGATAAAAGAAAAAGGAATTGAAGGCATCCTATTAACTTGCAACTCAAAATCTCCAGCCGCAGAATATTTTAGTCAAAAAAATGTCCATGTCTATCCAAAAACTCCAGAACCTTATACATACAACACTTCTACTTATCTTAGTATGATACTTTCGAAAACAAAAGAAAACCCAAAAAAAATAAAGAATCATCTTATTTCTGAAGTCCTCCCTCTTCTTAATATAGATTTTTCAAGATCTCAAGGATATTATTTTCTCATTCCAAAACAATTTCATAATGTACAAACAATGATGAGGATAAAGTTTGAAGAACTCTTTGGCAGAAGAATTGGGCGGGACTTCCATACACCTGAATTTGCAAGAAACCATGCAACAGATATTGTTCTTGCAGATAACGAAATAACAATATCCATTGGATATGATAATAAATCTTTTGGAAATTATAAACTTAACATTCCTCTGTCCAACGAAGCCAATTATGGAGAATTTATGGCAATATCTTACTATATCATTGGAAAAATACAATCTTCCAACCCGCCATATTTTAAAAACTCAATAGTGGAATGGTGTAATAAAAGAGGTATAAATCCTTTAGCTGATTAATAACATACAAGAAACCATATAAACATACTAGAATAATATTTTATTAAATCTAAAAGAAAATAAATAAATCAGACATAAAATCGTTCATCTTTAGACAGCTTGCTCAATTCAACTCTGCTGCCTACTCTTAAAGATAATTTATTTGCCAATGACTTAGAAATCTTTATCTCACAGCCACGGTAACAATCTATTCTTGAATTCGTCTTTGAACACTCTGCTCTAGATTCACTTCCCTTATACGTCAGATAAATTTTATCAGAATTATTGCTAAGACCTTGAAAATTAATTTTAAATATTCTTAAATCAAATCCTAAATTAAGTCTCTGTGCTCTAGTGAGATAAACTCTACTAAGCTCATTCATATGCCCTTTCCCAATCACCGATACTACAACTCCTTCCATAAATGGATCATGAATAATTTCATCCGCTCTCCCAAATCTATTTGTCTCTTCATTAATACATAAATAACTAATCATCATCTTCTCTCTATTACTTAGCCACTTCAAAGCTATTTTTCTTAAGCGTTCATCTTCATCACTTTCTGCAACACGCTCTAATTCTTCTCTTCCGAAACCTGTAAAACCTAAATAATCGATAGCTGTCTTCCTATTAACAACATTATCTTCTCCTCTGGATTCATATAAGACTCCAACAAAACTCATTAACACCTTATCAGGCAAATCCCCACATAAAATAGCTCTATAGCTCTCCAAATATTTTTTTACATCTTCAGTATCTTCAAAATCAATGATTCTCTTTGTCTCTATCATAAAAATTTAGATAAAACAGAATTCTTAAAATTATCGCTGTTCTATTCCTTACTTAATAACTTCTTATTAAAAATCTAATTGGCCAAAAACCTTTTTAACTTCTTCTTCTAATTGAAAAAATTCTCCAGGTGAAATCCTTCTTGGACGAACCATAGTAACTTTTCCCTTATCACCATTAACACTGTATCGAAAAACTTGCCCGGTCTGTAATTTTGGAGATGGAAAATATTCTCTTGATAATTCACCAAGTATTTCTCTCTCATCTCTGCCCCAAAGAGAGACATATACTCTTTTATCCGAAACTCTTCTAACTTTTCCAGTATAATTAACCTTCATGCAGATGCCTCAACTTTTTTAGTCTGTGCAGCTTCTTTTGCCTTGTTTTGTTCAGGAAAAACCTCAGTAATTTTTCTTTTTCCTTCTTTTATAATGCGTAAATTAATCTGGCTTACATTTAATGAAATTTGTTTTCCTCTTACACTCTTTCTCAATCTAATTCCTTCCCTAGAATCACGCATTCCCCAGCCCTTTATCAATAAAACCCTTTTTAACCCTGAACCTTCAATAGTTTTCAAAAGAGGAAAACCGGCTATATCTGAACCGCCAGTTATTTCAAACTCAAAACCTTCCAGCTCGGGCTTTATTTCTTTCCCATCAATTTTATCACCTAAATTTTTTCCTACAATTGCTTCAGATTCCAATTCAAACTTCCAACTCCTGCCTTCTTTATCCGCTATATTAAATTTAAATGCCATAACATAAGCAGAAAAAAAGGGTTTTTAAACTCTTTGAAATTCAATAAAAGTGTAGTATCCCGTTATTATTTCCCAACGATACATTTTTTGATATCCTCATTTTCTAAGTTTTCTTATGAATGCTTGTGATGGCGTTTCAAGTTCATCAAAGTTTAAAGCTCTGTGTGGTCTTAAGTCGTTATACCAGTAAATAAACTCTTCTTTAGCCTTGAATGCCTCTCTATTTCGGTCATAGCATTCAAACCATTTCTCTATTTTTCCATTGCTTTGTGGATGTTTTACTTTACAAAGTATCGGCTTAATTTCTTTTGATTTAAGATAATCTCTAAATCTTGATTCAGCGTCAATAAAATTGCTTGTAAAAGTTGATCCATGATCGCTTATGCATTGCTTTATCTTACCGTGTTTCAAAGCAGATTCCATTCCAATAATTGAGTTATCTGTTGATTCTTTTTTAGATTCAATTAATGCAAGCAACTTTCTGCTTGCATCATCTTCAACTCCAAATATCCAAGTTCCTTTGAAATAATGCCAATCAATATGCACTGCAGTTAAACTATGTCTTCTTTCATAACGTATCCAATCCTTCCTACGTTTGTCGCGATAGTTCTTCTTCTTGGCATATCCAAGATATACTAGTATTTGATGGATTCTGTTGTGCCCTATATGCCTTTTGTAATCTCTATCAATCAATCTTTCTATTGTATCGGCAGATACTCTATACTTCTCAAAAGCTTTCTTCACAAGAATAATCTCCCATTCTTCAAAGGGTTTCCGAGGACGTCCAGCATGTTTGCCTATGTCTGGTATCTCTTCCGTTTTGTCAAATGCCTCCTTCACCTGATAAACTCTTCTTACGCTTACCTTAGCAACCTTTCTTGCTTGATAAACTGTCTTGCCATCAGCTAGTCTTCTAAGTGTCTCAGTCAGCTTAGACTGTGTCAATTTCATAGAGCTGTCTAGAACAGCCTTATGAAATAATTTCGGGATAACACAGAAATTCAATAAAAGATGGATGATAGATCTAATTTTGATAAATACCTAGAAAAAACACTTCAAATTACAAGAGAATTAACTCTAAATCAAATGCAAAAACAATGGGGAAGAATGATGAATTACGAATATCGAATAAAAAAGATTCGTCAATTTATTGACTATGGTTTTATTGCCACATTCATAATAGGGGCTCCTCTTGCCACTTATAGAGAATTAAACTCATTAATCAATAATTTTAACGAAGAAATAAGAAAGCAAGTACAATCCATAGAGAGAAAAATTGAAGAATAGCTTAATTCCTCTTAAATCAATAACTAATTTGCTTTCTTCTTTCTATTAGTTTACTTTTTACACATTATACCTTAACGAATCTCTCATAAAAAAACAATAACAAGTTAATATCTATTTATGATTATTATGGGGAATTCTGCTGAGTTCTAAGCCAAAAGTAAAAGAGTCCTTTGTGCCTACACCATCTCCTCCAAGCCCAGTAATATCAAGTCCATCAAATTCTTCTAAAGCCTCTTTCAAGATCTCAGGATTTTTAAGATAATCTTCCCTATTTTTCCATTTATCAACAAAATTCTTCACCTTATTCTCTATCTCTCTTCTATAAATCTCTATTTTTAGATCTTCATTTCCTAAAAATATTGGACTTAAATCCCATTCTGTTTTGATTGCCATGGTTTACTCCATTCAATGTCAAGAACTCTCGGACTAAAGTCCGGAGCGTGTTCGGGTTCTTGAGCACCATCAAGATTTGATTTGCTTGCCCTCGAACTGAAGTAGGGGGATTGCGCAAATACAAATCTTGAGGTTTCAATAACTATTACGTTTATAAATAATATTATGTTTTACTTAATATGAAATATAACAGCTCCCTTCAAAAGCACATATTTATTATAGAGCACCTTGAACCAGAATTATGGCCTTGGAGTATAATTGAATATCAGCATATCTCTAAGATAGTCAATAAAAATAATTTATGGTTTGCCAATATTAAAAATAAAGACATTGAAAAACTTAAAAAATACGGTAGGGTTTTTACAGAGTCTATCAAAGATTTTAATCTAAAGAATGCCTGTGTCCTAGATCCAGAATCTTCTATTATCTTAACTCCAAAAGAAATAAAACAATTCAAATATTTAATTTTAGGAGGTATATTGGGGGATAATCCTCCAAAAAAAAGAACCAAGCAGGAATTATCTAATTTCCTCTCGCAATTTCCTTCTTTTAATATAGGAAAAGAACAAATGAGCACTGACAATGCTGTTTATGTTATAAAAAAAATAATAGAAGGGAAAAATCTTGAAAATATAAAATTTAAAGATAATGTAAAAATAAAAATCAACGATACAGAATCAACTATTCTTCCTTATCGTTATGTTCTCATCAAAGGCAAGCCATTAATAAGCAAAAAACTTCTAAGATATCTAAAAAAATCTCAATATTAATTATCTATCCATTTCTTCCAATGAGATTCTTTACTCCTTTAAAAATCGACACCGAGTTACTCTCTTTGTATAATATCATGTCTTTGCCACTTCTAAAATGTCGCTCATGTATAAATACTAATTAAATCTTAAACTAACATGAAAAAAGTAAGAATATTCATTCATAAAAAAGAAGAGAGGGCATTCTTCGAAATTCTCAGTCAAATGATTGAAAGTCAGAGAATGTCAATAAATCCAATCAGACTAAGAAAAGATGGTAAAAATATGCTTGAATTGAGCGCATCTTAAAAAACGCCCCAACCGAGAATTGAACTCGGGTCCCCGCCGTGACAGGGCGGTGTACTAAACCACTATACTATTGAGGCATATTTTTTCTAGATAAAACTTGTTTTTAAATCTTATTGATGAAGATTGTTCAAATCAATATTGGCATAAAACCATAACTCCAAAGAACAATTATATTTAAATATTCTTCAACATTGAAAATATAATGAAAAAAGTCAGAATAAATTTTATTTTATCCGTTATCTTTTTAATTTTACTAATGAGCATTATATCGGCCTCAGAATATTACTCATTTCCTAATTCAAAATCTTTAGTTTATTCAAATTCATACGATAATTTTGACACCATCTCTTCATCATTGGACTATCATAGCAATCAAGAAAGAATTATCTTTAAGAAAGAATTATCAGAAAGTTATGAACCAAGGTACAAATACATCATAGAAACTCGTTATCGTCCAGTTATTTATTATAGATATTACAATGCTTACAAACACCCAGATTACTACATCTATCCATCTACAGATAATAGATATGAATATGATAAATACTATAAACGATATTATGAAGACAGTTATGAAGATCCATTATATGATAAATCTTATACATTAATTAGAGTATATAATAAAAAATGCGATTGGCATAAAAGTTTCTACCGCTCGAATTGTTAATTATACCATATGGCTAAAATTGAGACATTATACATAGAGACCAATAAACGTAATATCAGACCATTTAAAAAAACAGCAGAAGCAGTTGGTTTAAATTATGAAATTATTTCCCCAGATAAAAGCTTAGATATATTTCTAGATAATAACTCTTCTGTGCATTATATTATTGGTGAAATAAATAAAGATAAAAAACAAGAACATTCTTTAATTGAAGAAATAATCAAAAAAATCAGAGATAAAAACCCTTATGCCAAAATAACTATTCATTCGGATAATTGCAATTTGTTGGATCTGGCTTCAAGAAATAAAGTTTATTATCAAAAAAGATATACCTCAAGTACTGGAACCTTAATAAGAAAAATTCTAGAATCAAGTGAAGCTCCCCATAGCAAGCTATGAGGCATCTAAAAAATCAACAATATCATTATCTCATGATTATCATCTTTATCGAACATCAGTCAATTATTTCTACTAATGGACAATTCTGTTGATTGTATTGCTTATTTTTAAGAATTGTCCATTAGAGAATTCTGGGCTATTGTAACATAATTACCAGAATTCTCTATAAACTATTTTATTTTGGTGATTGATACATTTTAGCACCAAAAAAGCTTAAAATAGTTAAATTTAAATAACCTGTTACTATTTTAAAATTATGAAAAAATCAACAATTATAACCCTCTTAATAATCACTTCTTTATTAATTTCCATAAATCTAATTTCAGCAAATTATTATTCCTATTCAGATAAACCTTCCTCGTATATTAGTTATAGAGAATCCCCGGGATACATGCAATTTCCAAAGGAAAATTTTAATCAAAAATCGAATGCAAACTATTATTCTACAAACCAAGATGCTTCATTCTATGGATATGATTACCGTGGCCCCCTATATGAAAGACAAATTACTAATGTTGATGATTATTCTCATATAATATCAAGCAAATCAGGGTTTTTCACATCAAAGAACAAAAATAATTTAAGGCGTACCATTACATATACTTTAACAGAAAAATATATTGGAGCATCAGAATCTATATTTTATAATACTCAAAATAACAGATTTACTTCAAATGTTGCAAATCAAGACACTTCATATAATTCTGACGGCGGTTTTTCATTTGGCAAACAGAGATCTTTTGATGCAGCAGAATATAGCAAAGATTCCTACACTTCTGCCTATTATTACAGACCCTATTATGATTCATCTAAAGATTACTATAACTGGAGATATTAAAAATATCAAATTCTAAATCTTTCATCAATTAATATATATAAATGCCCATTTGCATCAGTTCTGAAACCGCCAAAAATATGTTGATTCACTAAGTCTGATAATCTTAATCCTTCGATATTAACTACATCTAAAATATCCTTTCTATTTTCACATATTTTTGCAGTTTTCTTAAGAATTATATCATTAATATCTTTTCTAATTCCTGGAGTAATAAATAAATTGTAAGGTGAAACTTCTATTACATCTGAAAAATGAAATATTGCATCGATTAAAGATATATAATTATTGCTCTTTTGACTGCGTTTTTTCTGATAAACTTCAAAATTGAATTTGTATTCTCTCCAATTTATTTTATCTTCAATACATCCAAATCCCTCCCAAAGGTATGAATCTACAAATTCATTTCTATATCCTCCAAAACATCCAAAATATTTTCTCCCCTCAAATATTGCCTTATCAAAATTACTCCCGGAACTATTAACTTCTCCAAATCTTGCCATAAAACTTAATATATTTTAATTATAAAAAGATTGCTATTTTAATACTGCTTAAAATTGAAAATTCTAATACTCTTTAACAATAATATTCATTTTATAATTGACAAGAACTCTCGGACTAAAAGCGTGTTCGGGTTCTTGAGCACCATCAAGATTTGATTTGCTTGCCCTCGAACTGAAGTAGGGGGATTGCGCAAATACAAATCTTGAGGTTTCAAAAAATGTAAACTCTAAGCATTTTCATCTAAAGTTTTCTGAGCACTTAAAGAAATTTCAGCAACCGGCACTTTAACAACATCTGCAACCTTATCTCCATCTTTTAGATTCACCACTCGTACTCCCTGCGTTGCCCTTCCCATTACTCTAAGATCTTTCATATTAATTCTTATCACAATTCCTTTTGCTGTTGTTACAATTACTGAATCCTTGTCATTAACAGATAAAGATGATACCACTTCACCAGTTCTGTCTGTAACATCTAAATTAATTACTCCTTTGCCGCTTCTTCCAGTTATTCTATATTCTTCAAGATCAGTGCGTTTTCCAAATCCTTTGGTTGTAGCTGTAAGAATAGTAGTCTTTCCATTCATTGGCAAAGCTTCCAATGAAATAACTTCATCAATTTTCGCAAGATCTATGCCAATTACACCATAACTAGAACGCCCCATAGGCCTAACTTCATCACTGCTAAATCTAATAGCTTGGCCTTTCTTAGTTATAAGAAGTACTTGTTGTTTATCCTCAACTCTTTGTACATTAATAATTGAATCAGAATTATCAGCAGGTAAATTAATTATTCTAACTCCTGTATTTCTTGGTTTCGAAACCTCCTTAAGAGGCAATTTCTTTACCATTCCTTTCTTAGTTGCAAACATTAAATATCCTGAATCGAAATTTTTAATAGCCATTGCATTGGCAATAACTTCATCTCTTAATTCAAGAACATTGACTATTGCTTTTCCTTTGCTTTGTCTTTCAGATGCAGGTACATCATTAGCTTTAAGCCAATAAACCCTTCCTCTCGTCGTAAAGAACAATAGATAATCATGAGTTGAACAAGTAATCATCCTTGAAACAAAATCTTCATCTTTTAACTCTGCTCCAGCTACTCCTGTACCTCCTCTTCTCTGTTCTCTATAATCGGAAACATCCACTCGCTTCAGATAACCTCCATTCGTCAACATAACAACAACGTCTTTCTTTTCAATTAAATCTTTTTCTGTAATCTCTTCAACTTTTTTCAATATTTTTGTTCTCCTTTCATCTCCAAATTTATTTTTGATTTCGAGAACTTCTTTTTTAATCACTTTAAATATTTCTTTTTCATCTCCAAGAAGTTTCTTATGTTCAGAAATCTCATTTTTTAGTTTGCTCTCTTCATCTTTAAGTTTTCCTGACTCTAATTTTGTAAGCTGCTGCAATCTTATTTCAAGTACGGCTTTTGCTTGTCTATCTGATAAAACAAACTTATTCATCAAACCATCATGAGCATCAGAGGCATTTGCAGATTTTTTAATGAAATCAACTATTGCATCTATATTCTTCTGTGCAATTAAAAGTCCTAAAACAATTTCAAGCCTTTCTTCAGCTTTCTTAAGTTCAAAATTAGTTCTATTCCTCACAATTAGTTGTCTGTATTTTACATATTCTGATATAATTTCTTTTATATTCAATACTCTTGGCTGCTTGCCGACCAATGCCAGCATATTTGCATCAAATGTTGTTTGTAAATTTGTCAGCGTATAAAGCTTATTTAATGTGTATTTAGGGTCAACATCTTTCTTTAATTCAATTACAATTCTTATTTTTCCTCTTGCAGATTCATCTCTCAAGTCATATACATCTGGAAGTTTTTTCTCAGTGGCGAGTTTAGCAATATTTTTTACTAAGTCTGCTTTATTTATCATATATGGAATTTCAGTAACGATTATGCTTTTCCTTCCTTTTTTGTCTTCTTCAATTGTACTTTTTGCCCTTATGACAATCCTGCCCTTTCCAGTAGTATACATATCTTTCATCCCAGATCCTATAATTATACCACCTGTAGGAAAATCAGGGCCTTTTATTATTTCAGAAAGTTCTTCAATATTAATAGCAGGTTTATTAATATACTCTATTATACTATCGCAAACTTCACTTAAGTTATGAGGCGGAATATTTGTGGCCATTCCAACTGCAATACCTGTCGCCCCATTAAGAAGTAAATTAGGCAGTTTTGCAGGAAGTGTCTCTGGCTCCTCAAAAGAATTATCAAAATTTGGATTCATCTTTACAGTTTTCTTTTCTATATCCTGAAGCAGTTCCTCTGAAATCTTGCTAAGCCTGGCCTCAGTATATCTCATTGCAGCCTGTCTGTCTCCATCAACATTGCCAAAATTTCCCTGTCCATGAACTAGGGGATAACGCAAAGAAAAGTCCTGGGCCATTCTAACCATAGAATCATATACTGCAGTATCTCCATGTGGATGATACTTGCCTATTACCTCTCCAACAATTCTTGCAGATTTCACAGTCTGCTTGCTTGCATCTAACCCAAGCGCATACATAGCATATAATATTCTTCTATGAACAGGTTTAAGGCCGTCTTCAACACTAGGCAGAGCTCTATCAACTATAACTGACATTGCATAATCAATAAAAGCTTGCTCCATCTCCTCAACTATCTCTGCAGCAACTACTCCTTTCTCACTTCCAATTTGGTCTTTTTCTCTTCTTTTAGTCTCGTCTGCCAGGATTTCCTGCTCAATTTTATCTTCCTTCTCGCCATTTCCATTGTTTTCTAGTTTAGTTGTCATCCTTGTATACCTCCAAAATTTAACTTTTTTCCAGGACCATACTCATAAACTCCATCACCACACATTACTTTTTTAATCCATTTTTCATTAACTAATTCTTCTAAATAAACTTCTAGGAAAGGTAAATCTCTAGCAGCTAGGTTCAGCTCTTCAAATATTTGATCCAAACGCACATCAAATTTATCTTTTAAATAATTCTGTAACTGATTCTTTGTCAATGTCATTTTAATATAATTTACCTCCTTTCTTCACCTGCTTTGTTGGAGTTGCCAAAACACAATTATCGTTTTCGTCAGGAACTCCCAAAATTAAAACTTCAGAAGTAAATGGACCTATTTTTCTTGGAGGAAGATTGACAATTCCAAGAACTTGCTTTCCTAATAATTCATCTTTTTTATAATTGCCAGCTATTTGAACACTCGATTTTTTAGTTCCTATTTCATCTCCAAAATCTATTGTTAATTTATATGCTGGTTTCTTAGACTCTGGAAAATCGTCTACTATTCTCACTATTCCAACTCTTATATCTAATTTATTAAAGTCTTCTATTGTTGCCATCTTAAATATCAATCTGCGCCTCCTGCGCTCTCTCTGCAATAAATTTCTTCCTTGGTTCAACATCATCACCCATAAGTTTTGAAAACGTTTCATCTGCTTTCACAGTATCTTCAATTGTAACTTTTTTCAATAATCTTGTTTTTGGATTCATAGTTGTATCCCAAAGCTGTTCTGCATTCATCTCTCCCAAACCCTTAAATCTCTGCACTAGTACATTTCCTCCTAGTTTAGATATAATTTTTTTAAGTTCATCATCAGAATAAACATAATGATCAACTTTCTTCCTGACTTTGTAAAGAGGAGATACCGCAATATATGCATTTCCATTTTCAATAAGTTTTGGCATAAATCTAAAAAAGAATGTCAACAAAAGCGTTCTAATATGAGCTCCATCAACATCTGCATCTGTCATAATTATAATTTTACCATATCTAAGTTTAGTCATATCAAGTTGCTCGCCAATTCCAGTTCCAATAGCTGTAATTAGATTTGCAATTTCCTCATTTGAAAATACTTTTACAGCATTCGCCTTTTCAACATTTAAAATTTTCCCTTTAAGAGGCAGGATAGCCTGAAATTCTTTATTGCGCCCCTGTTTTGAACTACCTGCAGCGCTGTCTCCTTCGACGATAAATAATTCGCTGTCCTCAGTCTTGTTAGAAGAGCAATCAGCCAGTTTCCCCGGCAAACCACCTACGCTAAAAGCATTTTTCCTTCTCACTAATTCTTTTGCTTTTTTTGCAGCATTTCGCGCTCTCTGAGCTTCAAGTGATTTATCCACAATGCGCCTTGCAATTGACGGATTTTCCTCAAAAAACTCCGAAATAGCCTTCATTGCTACCCCATCTACAATTCCTTTAATTTCATTATTTCCTAACTTTGTTTTCGTTTGCCCTTCAAATTGAGGCTCAGGTATTTTTATCGAAACAATGGCTGTTAAACCTTCTCTAACATCATCTCCTGTTAAATTCTCGCCCTTATTGAGCTTGTTTTTGTTGGAATAATCATTTATAGCTCTTGTCAAAGCAGTTTTAAATCCTGCAACATGTGTTCCTCCTTCAATAGTATTTATAGTATTTACAAAACTTAAAACGTTTTCATGATATCCTGAATTATATTGAACAGCACACTCAATTACCACTTTATCCTGCTCTTTAACAAAATATATAGGTTTAGCATGAATTGAATCCTTTCCTTCATTAACCCATTTTACAAATTCTACAATACCGCCTTCATAATGAAATGTCTCTTTTCTCTTGGATATATCATCAGAAAGAATAATCTTAACTCCTTTATTTAAAAAGGCAATTTCCCTAAATCTCGTTTCCAAAGTTGAAAAATCAAATTTAGTCGAAGAAAATATAGAATCATCCGGAAAAAAGACAATCTCTGTTCCTGTATCATCCTTTGCACAATCACCTATAACTTTAATATCATACAAAGGCTTTCCTATTTTATATTCCTGCTGATAAATTTTTCCAGATTTTTTAACAATAACTTTCATTAATTTTGAAAGCGCAGCAACTACGCTAATTCCTACTCCATGCAACCCTCCAGAAACTTTATAGCTAGATTTATCAAACTTGCCTCCTGCATGAAGTTTCGTCACTACAATTTCTAAAGCAGATTTTTTATAGACTGGATGCTGTTCAACAGGAATCCCTCTTCCATTATCTCTAACTGTCACAGACCCATCCTTGTTTAAAGAAATATGAATTTCATCGCAGGCTCCAGCCATCGCCTCATCTACAGCATTATCAACTATTTCCCACACCAAATGATGTAGCCCGGTCTTACTAGTGCTGCCAATATACATTGCTGGTCGCAGTCTTACACCTTCAAGTCCTTCTAAAACTTTAATATTCTCAGCTTTATATTCTTTAGATCTCTTTTCTTTATCTTCTATAACCATTTTTTACTCTAAATCCTTAAAAAAAGTACAAACACCTTTAAAAACCTTTCTGCTTGAAGTACTATTTTATCGACGATAAATTATAAAACTCGTTATTTAACCATAAAACAAAATAACTTAAATACAACAAAAATTTTTCTAACTTCTACCCGCTCTTCTTTTCTTCTTTTTTCTTCGTTTTCTTGGTTTTTTCTGGCTGTACTGGCGCTTTTTCAGTTTCTATTCTCTTTTCCTCTTCTCTTTCCTGTTTTTTCCTGCTTTTAGCAAGAGCTATTCTATATGCTTCGGTCCATTTTAATTTCCTCTTATCTCTCTTTAACTTTAAAGAATTTTTCCGACATTTACTTGAACAGAAAAAATCTACTGAGCCATCATTTTTAATTAAATGAATTCCTCTAAACTGCTCTTCTTCAGATCCGCAAAATGAACACTTCACCATCTCAAATAATCTCCCAGAAAAAACCAGCCATTTTTCTTTCCTGATCATCAAATACTCCCTTTATATTTCGTCCATATAATCGATTAAATTCATGCTCAATTGAATTTGTCAAAGATAAATAATCTTCTCCATTAGATGATTCAAATACAAAAACATATCCCTTAGTCATATCAAGACTTATTAGATCAATCCTATTATCATTCTCGTAGACTCTTTCAAAAAAATCAATATCTTCAATTTTTCCAAAATGTTTAGAAATATGTAAAAGTAATGTACTATCTCTCAATTCTTGATTCTTTACATCCATAACTATTGTTAAGTTCATATTGATCTCCTCTCGCTTCCTCTTATCCTTCTTGCTTCAATCTCAGTTTCTCTCAATGTTAACAAATCACCAATTCTTACCGATCCTTTAACATTCCTTCTCATTACCTTCCCTTTGTCTCTACCATCAAGAATCTTGCATAAAACCTGTGTAACTTCTCCTCTCGCTCCAGTTCTGCCTATAAGTTCTTCAACAATAGCATTTAAAGGGACATTCTGATTAAGTCTATCAACCTTTAATGATGCTCCTTCATTTGTTTTATCCTTTACACGTTGTTCATTTGACATTTTAATTATTATATTTCTTTACTTCATTAAAATATATAGATATCATATGAATATTAAGTAGATTTAGTTTTTACCTGCTTTGAAGAAACCGATTTATTTTGAGAATCAGATTTAAGTTGTATAATCTCTTTATCAGCTTCACCGCCGTTTATTATAGCAACAGCTGAAGCGCCCACAGGTATTCCAACAGCTATTCCCAATTTCTGTTTTGAATCAACTTCAAAACAAAGAATATTTTTTTCTTTGCATAAAACCGGCAGATGAGCAACAATCTCTTTAGGATTAACATCTGCCGCATATAATACTAATTTTGCTACACTTAGCTCTACAGCTTTCGTAACTTCATTTGTTCCTTTATCAACTTTTCCTGTTTTCTTTGCTTTTTCAACAATTGAATAGAAGTCCATTATTACCTCCATGCCTTGACTTCATTGGCTTAATAATAACTAAAAAAGTAGCTTTATAAATCTTTTTCTCGAATTTTTCTACGTCCACGACGATAAATTATTATTTAATTAAAATTAATATAAAATACTGACAAATCCAAATTATTATTTGTTAATTACACTAAACCATAATACTTCCCCTCTAATAAGTTAGTGGCTACATTTTTTCGAATTTGAGCATTGTCTTCGATAATTCTAAGATAATTATTTCCATCTCACTTCAACTTCATCTGTCCTTTCTCTTGGCTTTATATCCAATTTGTCAAAATTCACGCTGATTCCTGCATTGAGCATTATTTCGCCCGTATATGCTATCATTGCCCCATTGTCAGTCAATAATTCTTTTGCAGGACAAAAGAACTTCGCTTTTCTCTCAAAGCACATTATTTTGCACATTTCCTGCAGTCTTTTATTGCATGCAACACCCCCTCCAAGAACAAGCTCTTTTTTTCCAGTATGAGCTATTGCTCTTTCAGCAGCTTCAACTAACATAGCAAATGCAGTCTCCTGGAGTGAATATGAAAGTTGTCCTGCATCTATTCCGCTATCAAACAACTGCTGTAATTTAGTGAGCAACCCTGAAAAAGAAACATCCATTCCTTTAACCACATAAGGAAGCTCGATATAAATCATATTTTCCTCCTTCGCGTGTCTGGCTAATTCCTCAATAAACGGTCCTCCTGGAAAACCACAGCCAATATGTCTTGCAAATTTATCCAAAAAATTTCCAACTCCAATATCAAGTGTCTCTCCAAACACTCTATACTTTCCTCCGGCAAAAGCTATAATTTGTGTATTTGCTCCAGAAACATAAAGTAAAACAGGATCCCTAGCACCTAACGATTGCCCAATCTCTAAATGTGCAATACAATGATTAACAGGAATAATTTTAATATCTAATTTTCTTGCTTTTTCCCTTGCAAATTTGAGTCCTTCCAATAAACAAGGAGCCAATCCAGGGGCATTAGACAATGCAATAGCTCTTATTTTTTCTTCACTAATTCCAGCTTTTGTTAGCACTTCATTATAAATTCTCTCAGCAGTCTCTCTGTGATGTTTTGCAGCCTCTAAAGGAATAATCCCTCCCTTTTTAGTTTTGTACATATCCTTAACATTTGCCAATACCTTTCCTTTCAAAACTATACCTATTCCAAACGTGTGCGCAGTGCATTCAATACCTAATATCATCTCTCTTCAAAGAAAAAGGTGTTAATAAATTTGATGAAAACATCTTTCTTACCGAGTATGAAAATAGATATAAATAGTTAATCTTTTCTTACCAGACAAGAAAAAAGATTTTAAAATAACGCACTTCGTGCGGAGTTCTAGCTAATCCAATCGTTCAATTCCTTCTGTATTCTCTCTTCAGGAGGAGGTTTCCTTGCATATGAAGGATCAAAGAAGCCTAGTAACTCCATAATTCTTCCACATTTATGGCATCTAACACCACAATTAGGATCAAAATATTTTATTATAATTTCCTGTTTCTCAACAATAATTTCTTTTGTTTTAAATTCAATCTTGTATTTTCTCCTTGTGTTATCCCAAAATTATTTCATAAGGCTGTTCTAAACAGCTCTATGAAATTGACACGAGCGAAGCTGACAGATACACTTAGAAAGCTAGCTGATGGCAAGACAGTTTATCAAGTAAGAAAGGTTGCAAAGATAAGCGTAAGAAGAGTTTATCAGGTGAAGGAGGCATTTGATAGAACTGGAGAGATGCCGGATATAGGCAAGCATGCAGGTCGTCCTCGGAAACCCTTCGATGAATGGGAGATTATTATTGTAAAGAAAACTTTTGAGAAGTATAGAGTATCTGCAGATACTCTAGAAAGATTGATAGATAGAGACTTCAAGAAACACATAGGACATAACAGAATCCATCAGATTTTGGTTTATCTTGGATATGCTCAGAAGAAAGATAAAAGAGACATACGAAAGAAGGATTGGATAAGATATCAAAGAAGACATAGCTTAACTGCTGTGCATATTGATTGGTCTTATCGTAAAGGAACTTGGGTATTTGGAGTGGAAGATGATGCAAGCAGAAAACTGCTTGCTTTGATTGAAGATGAAAAAGAATCAACAGACAATTCCATTCTTGGAATGGAATTGGCATTAAAGCATGGAAAAATAAAGCAATGTATAAGTGATCACGGTTCAACCTTTACAAGCAATTTTATCGATGCTAATTCAAGGTTTAGGAATTATTTGAAATTAAAAGAGATTAAGCAAATACTTTGTAAAGTGAAACATCCACAAAGCAATGGTAAGATTGAGAAGTGGTTTGAATGCTACGATCGAAACAGATATGCGTTTAAAACAAAAGAAGAACTTATTTACTGGTATAACGACTTAAGACCGCACAGATCCTTGAACTTTGATGAACTTGAAACGCCATCAGAAGCTTTCATAAGGAAACTTAGAAAATGAATAAACTGAAAAATATATCGTTAGGAAATAATAACGGGATACTACATTTTTTTTGACTAAAACCTATATACTGCAATATATATTTTATAGTATATAGTAGATAAAAAACAATTTCTTAAGACAATTGTCTTAAATTCAATAAGACAGATGTCTTACCTTTTTAAGAAACAACATGAAAGAAGAAAATGCAAAAATAATTGAAGAAGTAAATGATGAAATAGAAGCTTCGCTAAAAGACCAGAAAGGTATTGTAGCCCATCAAAGAAGGCTAACTTTCTCCTTTTCCTTGGGAGTTGTTGCTTTAATTGAAGATTATCTGGAAAAAAAGCGCGTTCTGAAACAAGGAGCTAAAATAAATCATCGTTGGTTTAAAAAGAATAAAGAAAATGTAAAAAAATTTATAGCTAATCAAATAACTTCTCCTGTCAAGAACCCTCGGACTAAAGTCCGGGGCGTGTTCGGGTTCTTGAACACCTCGAAAATTAAATTTACTTGCTCGCGAACTGAAGTAGGGAGTTTGCGCAAATTTAATTTTCTCAGTATCGAAGAAATAAAAGAATTAGATGAAATACTGGATATTACCTATAAAATTGAGCATGATAGAGATTTGCTTGCCTACGGAAAATCATCTAATGAAAAAATACTTAAAGAAAAGATTGACCTTTTTCTCTCATTCAAAAGGAGGATAGAAAATGATTAAAGCATATGCCAGTTATTTCGTCTCTTATCTCTTGAACACTCTCAACGTGAAAGATTTACCAAATATAAAAGCCATAATCTTATTTGGCTCTGCAGCAAGAGATGAAGCGTCAAAAGAAAGCGATGTAGATATCTTTATAGATATTAAGAAAAACAAAAAGAACTTTGATAAAAAAACAGCTGAAGTAGAGAATAATTTCTACAAAAGCAGAGAGGCTTTGCTTTTCAAAGCTAAAGGCATTGATAATAAAATAAATATTATAATAGGAAAAATTGATGAATGGAAAGACCTTAAAAAAAGCATAGAAAGCACGGGCGTAATTCTTTATGGCTCATATGTAGCCTCAAAAACTGAAGGAAAAAAGAAAGCCCTGATTTTTTGGAATAAAGTGAAGAACCCCATAGCAAGCTATGGGGCATCAGATGAAATTAATTAGCTTC
>JBBSYK010000063.1:0-4077 GCA_038045285.1 Nanobdellota archaeon
ATTTTTACTATTGATTTTTTGAGATTATTTTAATTTTATTACAGCCTGTCGATATTTTGTAGTAATCTGAATTGTCATAAAATTACTGCCCCTTGAATTCTCACGATGCTTGTACTCGCGCTGTCGAATTTGATTATGGCTCACGCTAAGTTGTGTTTGATGCTCCATTTTTTCCTCCGTTAAGTTTATTTAGTGAGATAAAGTTACAACTACATCTATTGATTTTCAGGGAGTTGCAACAAACTCTCCCTGTAAACAACATTTCTTAGAATAAATATTTGCGCAATTCATCCGCCCCTTAAAAGGTTCGGATTTCTTGCGAAGACTTTAAATTTTTCTGCTTGGAGCTAATTTTCAAGAAGCGTTATCTTCTTTTTTTCGCCGGCCTAAACTTAATCCCAAAAGCTCCTTCTGGCCTGCCTCCGAAATAAAAATCAAATTGCCTCTTTTTCGAATAAGATATTTTACATGAAATAAATGGTTTAAAATCGTAAAAACTTATCTGAAAACTATTTTTGCCATCGCCAAAAACTTCGCCTTTCTTTGTTGTGAATAGTTTTATTTCCTTTTTGTCATATTTAATTAAAGAAAAACTTAGGTGTTTCTTCAGACCTGCAGTTCCAAGAGGAGGAACATAAAACATAAAATTATGCATTGGATTTCTGGTTGTCCATGAACAAAATGTTTTTGCATTAATCTCTTGTTTATAGGGTATAGATCCTTTATCTTCTCCGAAAATGCCATTGTCATCATTTCCCATTAATGCCCAAGGTATCCAATGCGGCAAATCATAAAATTTTACCTGTTCTTTATGTCTTGGAATTACTTCATAAAGCCTATTTTCTAGCGCGTTCTGCCTTATTTCATCAAAACCATCGTTTCTGGGAGAATAATAATTTTGCGTTGATATTTTGTAAGTAGCACACCCAGAAGATAAAATAGCTAACGATAAGATTACGCCTCTCTTAAATATGTCTCTTCTGTTTATTAACATATGAAAAATTAGAATAATTAATTAAAAAACATTATTGTGAGCCAGTAATCATTATAAAATTATGTTTTGACGCTAAAATATCGACGATTTTTCGTCGACAAAATACTGCAAAAGAATTAAATACTCTTTGTGCTTTTGAATTTTAGATAATTTATAAAATAGAGGTTAAATGATATTGGAATGGACTTAGAATTAAGAAGTAATGCTGGTGCAGAGAAAAAATTAGAGGAAAAAAAGGAAGTACAAAAGAAAATTATTCCTGATTCACAGAATAATGGAAAAATATCTGATGAAGAATTTTCAAATATACTTAAAATGGTTTCTCCAGGCACTAATTTAAGAGCTGCTTTAGATGGAATTTTAAAAACTGGAAGAGGAGCAATTATTGCATTTGATAATGAATATCTTGTACCTTTGATTGAAGGAGGATTTAGAGTTAACTGTCGTTTTACCTCTCAGCGTTTGATGGAATTATCAAAAATGGATGGGGCAATTGTGCTTTCTAGAGATATTAAACGAATCCTTCATGCAAATGCTCTTCTTACACCTGACAGCAAGATAAAAACATCTGAAACTGGAACTAGGCATAAAGCAGCAGAGAGAACAGCAAAACATGCAAACTGCCTTGTTATAGCTATATCAGAGAGAAAACATGATATTAATATTTATTACAAAAATTTAAAATATGCACTAAAAAATACTGAAGAAATAAGAAGAAAGGCTAATGAGAATATACAACTTCTTGAAAAACAAAGAGAATTATTTGATAATTATATAGATAAACTGAATAAACTAGAATTAAGAAATTATCCCAGTCTTCATCAGGCAGTGTTTGTAATTCAAAAAGGCCGTATTATACAGAAAATATCTGAAGATATGAAAAGATATATTGTTGAATTAGGAAATGATGGTACATTGCTGAAAACAAGATTAAAAGAAATTACTTTCGGAGTAGAAAAAGAAATTAATCTTGTTATTAAAGATTATACTAATTTGGATGTAAAGAAATCAAAAATTCTTCTGGAGAGTCTTTCATATGATGAACTTCTCGACTCTGAAAATATTCTCAGAACTTTTGCTTATGATAAATTGGCAAATTTAGAGCCTATTAAAGGATGGAGAATTCTTTCTAAAACCTCCCTTCCTGAGCAGGATATAGCTAAATTGATCAAGGAGACTGGCTCCTTGGGAGAAGCCATTCATTCTAATATAAGACTATATTTTGATATAATCGGTGAAGAAAAAGCCCGAATGTTTAAAGATGAGATTGAAAAGATAAAGCTCAATCCATGGCAGCTGAAATAAACCTACTCAGTGTAAACAAATGTATCCTAAAGGTTCTAATAACTCATATTCATTATTTTTTATATTCTAAAATATCTCCTGGCTGACATTCTAAAGCTTTGCAAATTGCTCCTAGAGTTGATAATCGAATAGCCTTAGCCTTGCCATTTTTCAATATGGAAATATTGGCCATTGTTATGCCGACTTTATCTGCAAGTTCGGTGACACTCATTTTTCTTTTTGCAAGCATTACATCTATGTTAATTATAATTGTCATGGTATTTTTAAACAGACAGATCGTTCTCCGATTTTATGTCTACGGCATTTTGTAGAAGTTTTTGAAAAACGGCAGTAGCAGTTGCAATTACACTAGAAGCAAAGATTGTGACCAGTCCAATTGCTATGGCGCCGGCACCATCGTCATTTGTTGTTTTTGCCATTAAAAATATGTATAAGATGGCTGCTGCAATAAAGCCCATAAGGGCCATAGCACAGTATTTTATATTCCTGACAGCATTTACAGAAAATTGAGAGAAAACCTTGTTCTTATCAATGTATCCTAAAAGTATAAAAGATTGATATAACGCCACAAAAAATGGGATTGAAGCTATATAGATGTAGATAATAAACGGATCTGTATAAATACTAACTAGATCTAGGTTAATAGCTCTTCCTTCAGTTTGAGGAAACCAAATCATACAGGCAAGCACTCCCATACTAATAAGAATAATTACAAACCTCAAGAATAATGTTGAACTGCGTTTAATAATCTGTGTTTTAGTTTTTTTCATAATAATATATTATCGTGAGAGTATATAAATTTATCGTTTATCAATAAGTGTTTATTGTTTTGTAAACTCTATCCTTTTGAGCTGAGATAGTATCATGTTTATTTGAAAATGCTTTAGTCTTATGTAAGAATATTGGTCTTCACTCAATTTTTTATTTATCATTTAGGTTTTAACTATGGGCTTGAAGAGAATCGAACTCCTGACTACTCGGTGTAAACAAACACCTACTAAAGGTAAACTTTTTAGAAAACACATTGTCTTATAATGAATCTAATGCGTTATAAGCAATAAGATTAGTCGATTAACTTTTTTAATTTGCCTACCTTTAATTACAATAGCTTCTCTATCTTTTATCATCTTCACAGGGTAATTAACTTTTTGTCTAAACTCATCAACTTCTTTTTTTAGTTTTGCTTTATAATGGGGAAATATCGCAATATCGGTAAAATGCAACCCATTCAAGTCCCTCAATTTAACTTCATTAAGGTCTCCTTCACTACCCCAACCAGCAATCTCTATGTCTTTTCCTGCTATGATGCTTCCGGCACTAACTCCAACATATAAACCGCCAGATTTAACATATTTTTTAAGAGAATCAACTAAACCAGTCTTCCTAAGTCTATCCAAAATAAAATAAGTATTACCACCACAAACGTAAACGGCATCATAATTTGATAGTTTGGGATGAGAATCTTCTTTTGCAATATTCAAGTAGGTTATATTTGGGAGAAGGACTCCATTTCTGGATAGATTCTTTCCAATTTCATCAAGGTAAACCATATGTTTTGGTTTTTGTGCAGTATGGATGACAATTACTCTGGCTTGAGCTACTTTTTGTTCAAGCATATTAGAAAATTCTCTTCTCAATCTAGGGCTGTCTAAACCACTTGAAGTAAGCATAAGTTTCATAAGATTATTAATTATTTTCTATGTTTATAAACATGGTCCCACTTGGATTCTATTAAGTCTTCGGCAGATTTATATATTATGAGCTCTTCTATTAAATAA
>JBBSYK010000064.1:0-3074 GCA_038045285.1 Nanobdellota archaeon
GAAGCTAATTAATTTCATCTGATGCCCCATAGCTTGCTATGGGGTTCTTCACTAAGGTAAATAAAATTGGAATTAATAACCCAATAATTGAAGAGTAAAAAGAGTTAAGCCTTAATGTATAAAAGAAGAATAAAAATAATATCAAAGAGGACGTAAACAAAAATAAGAAATTATAATTCTGCCTTATTTCCTCTTTTCTTCTAATCTTTCTTATCTTTATTCTTTTTTTAAAGACTGCCTCATAAATAACTGCTGATGTTCCCCCCAATGAAAAGCCAAAAATAAAATCCTCAAATCCGATTATTGTCTTTGTTATTGTTAACGGATGCCACCAATCAAGAGTATAAATCAATCCTAAAAATAAACCTAAAAATCCAATTAATAACGACATAACAAGCATTTCTTTTCGTAAATTTCTTCTCCAAAAAAATAGAAATATCCAAACAAAAAGAGAAATCAATGCGGCTATTAAATAACTATATTCATAATTCATGCTCAAAAAATTGCCCGAATTTCAATCCATTTATTTTTGCTTTTTCTCTGTTAACAACCCAACTTTTTCCAGAATCCTCCAACTGTTGAGGAGATAGGAAAAGCCATCCTTCATATGAAAAACGAACAGCTATTGCAGGTTTTAATCCAATTATAGATGCATAAAGAACAAAATCCTCAATTTGTCTCTTAGAAATATATATATGATTTTTTCTAGATGACTTCGCTTCAATAGCATATCCTTTATGGCCTAACTTTGCTGCTATTAAATCACAGGGAGATTCATCGTTTACGCCAGAGCCAGCTACTCTTAATGCTCTCCAGCCATTTTCCGTGAATAATTTTAAAAGTTCCCTTTCTGCATTTGATCCCTTTGCTTTATTTGACATTTACTTTCCCCCCTATATTTTCTTTCATAAAAGAATGCAGCTATTAAAATTATAGCGATAATCAAAAAATTAATTAACATATCAACAAAAGACTTTAATAGAATAAATATTATTATTAATATTGCGGCCAAAGTGATTTTTGATAATTTAATTTCCATTCTTCTTATTTTACAATAAATCGATTAATTATCATCCCTAAAGCAATAATTATTAATATAACAGGAACCAAAGGTACATCAATTACAATTACACCTAAGTCTTTAAGCAGCCAAATAACCGCAAAAACTAAAACTAACAATGCAAATGTTGGAAATTTTATTTTCATTTTTTATTTAAATGTCCCTGGCCTGAAGAGTTCTTCGGCCATTAGCCTTAGCTCTTTCTGAGGCTTCTCTCAAAAGCTCCAATGCTTTTTTATTAAGTGCATCAGGAACATCACCAGCAACATTAAGATCCGGTACAGCTTCTTTTATTTTGCTCTTTACAATTAGATATGTCATTTTTTGTCCTCCTTTTTTTTCTTTTCATTGTTTTGTTCATTAATATTTAAAGGACGCATCAATGGAAATAATACTGTTTCTCTTATTGGTTTTCCTTCCAAGAAAGCAAATAATCTTTCAGAGACGCCAAAACCACATGTTGGAGGCATCCCATACTTAAGAGCTTCAACAAAATCAACATCATGACTTTGTGCACTCGAATCACCAGCTTCTTTCATAGCCTGTTGCTCCTTAAATCTTTCTTCCTGATCAAAAGGATCGTTCAATTCAGAGTATCCATTGCCAACTTCGCTTCCAGCCAGAATAACCTGAAATCTTTCAGTTTTTCGAGGATCATTAGGATCTCTTTTCGCTAATGGAGAAACATCAACAGGAGTCCCAGTTAAGAATGCAGGGCCAGAAATCTGTTTCCTGCAGTATTTCCAGAGAGAGTCAATAAGAGTTGATTTAGAGTCTTTCTCCTCATATTCTACTCGCAATTCATTTAATTTCTTTATAATCTCTTTTTCGCCAGCTTTGAATATATCTGTTCCAGTGATTTTTTTAATAGTATCTGCATAATCAATTATTTTCCATTTATCTACTAAATCAAATGCATGTTCACCAACTTTAAATTTTGTTTTACCATAAACCTCTTTTGAAATATTTATATACATTTCTCTTACAAGATCCATTCCATCTTCATAATTAGCATATGCCCAGTAAAATTCCATCTGAGTGTAATCTTGAAGATGCTCAGCATCTATTCCTTCGTTTCTAAACTGTCTTCCAATCTCAAACGTTTTTGGATAACCTGCTACCATCAATTTTTTCTGCCACAGCTCCCCCATAGATATGCGCAAATAAACATCTAAATCTAAAGCATCATGATGAGTTACAAACGGCGTTGCATTCGCTCCTCCTGCAGTATTCTCAAGAATAGGCGTTTCAACTTCTAGAAAACCTCTTTTTAGTAAAAAGCTTCTCATTGAATTCCAAAATTTTGACTTCCTGATAAACATATTTTTTACTTCTGAATTCATTAAGATATCTAAATATCTTTTTCTAAGTCTTTCTTCATTATCCTGGATACCATGCCATTTTTCAGGCAGAGGAAAGATTGATTTCGTAAGAAGAACTACTTTAGTTATCAATATTGAAAGCTCTCCTCTCTCTGTTCTAAATATGCTGCCTTCAGCCGATAAAAAGTCTCCTGAATCAATATACTCTCTAAAAAGCTCAATCATTTTCTCAGGAGTTTCTTCTTTTTGAAGAATTATCTGAATATTTCCAAAGCCATCATAGATTGTTGCAAAAATAATTTTCCCCATATCTCTTATTGACATAATTCTTCCTGAAACACTCGCTGAAACTTTAGTCCTTTCTCCTTTTTTCAATTCAGAATACTTTTCATGCAATTCAGAAGAAATATTCTTTACCGAATATTTAGAGAGATACGGATTAATTTTACTTCTCCTTAATTTTTCAAGTTTTTTTAACCTTTCTTTTACTACTTCTTCCTGCCTTCCCATTATTATGATAGAAAACCTTGATTTATAAGGTTTTGGAAAGTTTGTCCAAATTGTTAAATAATATCCCGCATTTAAAAAATATCTATAGAGAGCTTTGAATAACCCTTATTGTCATGAACTCTCGGACTAAACAGGCTGGGTCACAATTCAAAATCGAATTGAATAAAAGGATTATGACGGGG
>JBBSYK010000065.1:0-12969 GCA_038045285.1 Nanobdellota archaeon
AATTAAAAAAGGTAATGAACACTTTTGTGTTCGTTAAAAACGCAAAAGTTTAGTTGAAGAGAAAAGTTTAATAGAAAATGAGTTTTTGGTAGTTTATTCTTTAGTCGAAATCTTCCTAAACCAACCAATTTCAGAATGAAGAGTTTTGAATGGGTGGGTGATATTTATATGCATTGGAGGAAGTCTTGAAACCTTTTTTACTTCTTTAATTTTTGGAAGGAAAAGCAAAGAAGCTAATGTACGCATAATAAATGCAAGAGCAAAGACTAGAATGTATGGACTGATTGAAAATATGTGCAAGTATTGAATTAAAAATCCCCCTAGAAGAGAACCAACAAATATTCCTATACCAGTAAGAATATTAAAGTAAGCTGCGCAAAGGCCTCTATGTTTTGGCTTTACAGAATCGTATGTGAAGTTTGTAACTCCGATGACTAATGCAGCGTTTGCTAATCCGACGAGCATTTGAGGTATAAAAATAAGCAATATTGGGCTTTTTATAAATATCCAAAGCAGAGGATTAATGCTGAAAAGCAGACTTGATAAATGCAAAAGTTTTTTATTGCCGTAACGATCTGAAAATTTTCCTATTAAATGTGTAAAAATAAGATAATAAACTGATGAGCTTAAAGTTACTAATGTAAAAGTTGCATAACTAAAATTTAGTTCTTCTAACATGTAAATTGCAAAGAAAGGAGAAGCAATCATTATTGCGAAATTTAATAGAGCATGGTGTGCTGTGAATTTACCGAAATTATCAAATCTTTTTATGAATGACCATATTGAGAAGTAGTAATCTCTTTTTAATTTAAATTTAGGTTCATATTGTTTTTTTAGCAATTTATAGGAAATAAATTTAGCGATAAAAGCCAAGATAAAAAAAGATGAGAGTAAGAGAATTGATAAAACGAAGTTTTTTAGCAAGATGATGATGAGAGTTGCGGCTAAGAGAGCAACTAAACTTACAATTCCTATTATTTTATTTCTTTTACCGAAATAATCGCCCTTTGTTTTTTCTGGGACAAGGTCTCCCATCCATGAGAAGAATGCAGGATATACAACACCTCCGGCAGCTGCAAGAAGAGTGTAAATAATAATTAATGCGAGTATTAGATAAGATGATGCAATATTTTTCCAAAATAATATTCCTAAGAGGGCGATTGGAATCCAAAGGAGAGATTGTATTAAAGTAAAACGTGCAACAATCTTTTTTCTGCTATTTTTTTCCATTAAATTGCTGCCAAAAAATTGCGCTAATGGAGAAATTAAACCAGAAATGGCGCTTAAAATACCGACGTGAAGAGCGTTGCCTTGCAGTTCTTTTACGAAAGGAATAATATATGTTGAGCCGATGCTTTCTGAAAAACCGCTCGCAGAGCCTTCTTTAATACTGATATTTAGAGCTCGTTGTTTCTTATGGGCAATAGATTCTTTCGAATGATTTTTTTTATGTAAAAAAGTATTCATTTCCTGACCTCTTTTTATTCTATATTGAATGAAAAATGATTAATAAAGGTTGCTTTTTGCTTAAAAATTAGATTTAGTTTAGTAGAGTTGACATTATGCAAGATTATTAAATCATAGATATTATATTTCAATTAAGAAATAAAAATTGTTTTTCAGATTAATGAAAAAATTATAAGATAAACTCACATGAAAAAGATCGAAAGATTTATATAGTGCCGTATATACGGGAAGTGTATACTGAATTGGATTTACAAAATGACAGACATACTGGCTTTAGAAAAGTTTGACAAAGCAAAGATTTTTGCTGGAGGCAAAAATGACAGATATATTTGATGCAAAAATAATGTGCAAGAAATGCGATAAGGAAATGAAATCTATTATTTTTCATAAGGATGGATTAGATCTTAGAGCAATGGAATGTGAAAAATGCAAGGATAAAATAATACATCCTGCTGACTTGAATGGATTGGAGCAATTTAAAGATTTAAGAGGGAGAATATTTGCAGTAAAGTTGAGAATGGTTGGAAATAGCCATGCTATAAGTATTCCTAAAGAGATAGTTGAATTTATTAATGATCAGCATAAATTTATGAAGAGGAAGATGGATGATATGGTAAGATTATGTTTTGAAGATTTTGATACTTTAAAACTTATGTTTGGAGATGATGATTATGAAAAAGGTTTAAATAATCATGAACCGTCTGAAAGAATGAAAATGAGAAGAATGAGGAGGTTTGAAAACTAAAATGGCAAATGATGAGATTAAATTAAAAGTGGTTGAGGCTTTGCAGGATGATGTTTATAAAGGTATTGCTAGAATTGATCCAAATTTGATGAAGGGAATGGGTTTAAACAGAGGAGATATTGTTTCAATTAAAGGACAGAAAGAATCTGTAGCAATAGTTGATAGAGCTTATCCTGCAGATGTTGGAGAGGGAATTATAAGAATTGATGGATTGATCAGGAGAAATGCAAAGACTAGTGTTGGAGAGCAAGTTGCAGTTAAAAAGGTTTTGGCAAAGCCAGCTGTTAAGGTTTCAATTGCTCCTGCACAGCAGAATATAATGGTTCAAGGAAATCCAGAATTATTTAAACACGGTTTATTAGGAAGAGCAGTTGTTAAAGGGGATATTATATCATTAGGAGGAGTACAAAGGAGAATGGATTTAATGAGTGAAGGATTTCCAGATATTTTTGGCGATATTAATGATTTGTTTGGACATAATTTTGGTTTTAGCGGTTTTCAACAGCTTAAATTTGTAGTTTCTTCAACTTCACCTTCACAACCATGTATTATAAATGAGGATACAGAAGTTTTTGTACATTCAAAAGCGATAGATGTTTCTGATGAAAATATTCCTGAAGTTACTTATGAAGATATTGGCGGTTTGAGTGAAGAAGTAAAGAAAGTAAGAGAAATGGTTGAATTACCTCTTAGGCATCCAGAGATTTTTGATCGATTAGGCATTGAACCACCTAAAGGAGTTATTTTACATGGACCACCAGGTACTGGTAAGACTTTGTTGGCGAAAGCAGTTGCAAATGAAACAGAATCTAATTTTATATTACTTAATGGACCAGAGTGTATGAGTAAATTTTATGGGGAGTCTGAGAAAAAAATTAGAGATATGTTTGAGGATGCGGAAAAAAATGCTCCTAGTATTATTTTTATAGATGAAATAGATGCTATTGCACCGAAAAGAGAAGAAGTACAGGGTGAAGTTGAGAGAAGAGTTGTAAGCCAGATTCTTACGCTGATGGATGGACTGAAGTCTAGAGGCAAAGTTGTCGTAATAGCGGCAACTAATAGAATTAATTCTTTGGATCCTGCTTTGAGGAGACCAGGCAGATTTGATAGAGAAATAGAAATATCTGTTCCGGATAAAAAAGCGAGGTTGAATATATTAAAAATTCATACAAGAAATATGCCTCTTATGAAAGATGTTAACTTAGAAATTTTAGCTGCACGAACGCATGGTTTTGTTGGTGCTGATTTAAGTGCTTTAACGAAGGAAGCAGCGATGCATGTATTAAGGAAATTATTACCAAGTTTGAAATTAGAGGAAGATGCTCAGATTCCGAAAGAGGTTTTGGATAAGATTGTTATAAGGGGAGAAGATTTTGAGGAAGCTTTGAGAGTTGTAAGACCAAGTGCGATGAGAGAAGTGCTTGTTGAAACACCAAATGTGGGATGGAATGACATTGGAGGACTTGAAATGACAAAATCTGAACTAAAAGAAGCGGTTGAATGGCCTATTAAGAATCCTGAGAGCTTTAAGAGAATGGGTATAAGAGCTCCTAGAGGAGTATTACTCTATGGACCGCCGGGAACTGGAAAAACTATGCTTGCTAAAGCTGTTGCAAAAGAATCAGAAGCAAACTTCATACATGTTAAAGGTCCATCTTTATTAAGTATGTGGGTTGGCGAGTCAGAAAAAGGAGTTCGAAAAGTTTTTGAGAGAGCTAGACAAGTTGCACCCTGTGTTGTTTTCTTTGATGAAATTGATTCTTTGGCTGGAAGAAGAGGAGTTGAGATGGGCAATAAAGTTACAGAAAGAGTTTTGAATCAGATTCTTGCAGAAATAGATGGTTTGGAAGGACTTAAGGATGTTACAATAATAGGAGCAACTAACAGGCCAGATATGCTTGATCCAGCTTTATTAAGACCGGGAAGGTTCGATAGAATAATATTAGTTGATGTTCCTGATTTAGCCGGAAGAAAGGAGATATTTAAAGTACACACTAAGAAAATGCCTCTCGAGAGCACTAATTTAGATGAATTGATAAAATTAACAGAAGGTTATGTGGGAGCAGATATAGAATCTTTATGCAGAGAAGCTGCAATGAGTGCATTAAGGAGAGATGTTGAGGCTAAAAGTGTAACTAGAAAAGATTTTGATTTAGCACTTACTAGAGTTAAACCTTCAGTTTCAAGTGAAACAGCAAAGAGATATAAGAAGATTGAAGAATATTACATAAAGCAGGCAAAAGCAGGAATGGAAGTCGGGCCTATATATACTGGATAGAAGGTAAAATAAAAAATAGATTATTTTAAAAG
The DNA here is from genome assembly GCA_038045285.1 of Nanobdellota archaeon. Classification (GTDB taxonomy): domain Archaea; phylum Nanobdellota; class Nanobdellia; order Pacearchaeales; family GW2011-AR1; genus VGKP01. The sequence continues at coordinate 4,526 of JBBSYK010000065.1, forward strand.
TCTTGCCTTAATAAAAATGTTTATAAGTTATTAAAATATGTTAAATATATGGATAAAAAAGAGAGTTGGAGCAGAAAGATATTAATTCTTTTTTTTGCTTTATTGTTGGTTTTAGCATTAGTTTTTATTCTTTATGGAATGATAAGAGCAAGTATAAGCAGTAATGCAATTATAAGGGAAAGCAGCTTTATTGCATCTTCTGTAAATACTATTCAAGGTCTTATTTCTGAATGGAAGTTGAATGAGGAAATATTAAATGGAATTGTTGGAGAGGTGAAAGATAATGTTATAGGCCGGAATTTGACTGCGCAATCTGGAGTTAGTGCAAAAGAGGAAGGAATTGATGGAAGAAGCGCTGAATTTAATGGTCAAGCAGGATTTATTTATGGAAATTATGATATTGATTTTGAATTGCTAACAGTAAGTTTTTGGTTTAATACAAAAGACAGGCTTAGTATTAAGAGAATTGTTGAACATGGATGGAATGCTGACGGAAATAATAGCGGGGTTTTTACAACACATCTTGATAATGGAGTTTTATATACAGGACTTACATTTGGTGATGGAGCACAAGTATTTTTAGCTTCTAATGATCTTATTTTTGAAAATAAATGGTATCATTATGTTTTAACATATAATGGTTCTGCTGCTAAAATTTATTTAGATGGAGAGTTAAAAGGATTTATTACTATAAATAAGCCATTAAGAAAGGTAAACAAGAATTTGATTGTGGGTGGAACGCAGGGAGTAATATTCAATGGAACTATAGACCACTTGATGATATACAATAAGGCCTTAAATAATGATGAAATTGGATCATTATACACTGAACAGTTTAATAATTTAATTGTTCCAAGTTCTGCTGGAGTAAAATTAGTTAAGACATGCCAGAATATTACTTCTTCAGGAAAATATGAATTAGGAAAAAATCTGCTTAATCAAGAAATACCTTTAAGCGGTTGTGTTGTTATTAATGTATCTAATTCTGAGTTGAATTGCAATGGAAAATCTATTGTTAATACTACACTTAATGCAGCTGGAATTTTGATAAAGAATGCTAAAAATGTAAGTGTAAAAAATTGCAATATTCAGATGAATAATACAAATAAACTAAGCAGAGGTTTTTTAATATTAAACAGTAATAATATTTCTTTGATAAATAATGCTGTTAATAATAATTATTTAGGAATAGAAATTATCGACAGCGGAGATAACGCAATTGTTAATAATACTATTAATGCTAATTCATATTATGGTGTTTCATTAGTTAAATCTGACGGCAACTTTATTTCTGGAAACAACTTAAATTATAATTCGATTGGATTGTTTGTTTTATCGGATGATAATAAAATAACAAAAAATACAATTAACTCAAATATTAATCAAGGTATTTTATTATTTTCAGCTAATTTCAATAAATTAAGTTTTAATAAACTTAATGAAAATGGTTTAGATGGGATGACAATTTCTTTGAGCGATAATAATTCATTTTTAGATAATAATTTAAGCGGCAGTATGAGAGACGGGATTTTGTTTAATACGTCTGATAATAATTTAATTGATAATAATTATGTTAATAATAATAATCGATATGGCGTATCCTTAATTGTGCAATCAAATAATAATAATATTACAAGAAATAAAGTGTGGGGAAATTTCATAAAAGCTATTCATGATGAGGAGGGCAATATTGGAAATCTCGTTTTTGATAATTTTGAAGTATTTTATCCAGAAAGCTGTAAAAATGGTGAACTTGATTTTAATGAAGAAGGAATTGATTGCGGAGGGCTATGTTCCGATTGTAATATTGACAATGATTTGATAAATAGTCTGGATTTAAGTTTAGGAGTATCAAAATCAATGATAAAGAATGATAAATTGGAATTTAATTTTGATTCTCGGGCGCATAAATTAGAATTATTTGATTTATATGCTGATAGTGCAAATTTAATATTTGATGTAAACTCAAGCTTTAATTTAAGCCTTGGTGAAAAAGTTAAAATTGATATAAATGAAGATAAAATTTTTGACATATTAATTTTTATGTTTAGTTTAAATTCATCGAATGTTGAGATTTATCTTCAATTAATCAGTGAACCAGCAGTGTCTAACGATAATAATATTGAGGAAACTCAGGAACAAGATGTACAGAATGAAAATAACGAAACCGATAATTTCGATTCATTGGGATTGGAGGAATTTACATCCCAGAAGAATGCAGATAAAACAAAAGTAAATGAAAAGAGTACTTTTCTTAAAAATAATTATTCTGCTTTAATAATTTTAGGATTGCTTCTTCTTATGGTGGTAATAATATTAATTATTTGGATAAAGAACACGAAAGCAGAGTTGGTTATTTAGATGGAAATAAAAACTTCAGTATGTTTTATAAGGTTGTTACAATTATTTTATTTTCAGTAATAATTATTGTGTGTTCGGCTTGGGCAACTTTTTTACCTGAAATTTCAATAAGTTGAGGATACTGGCGTATAAGAGATGCTTCTTCAATTCTTTTTAAGGCTATAAGGGAACGGGAACCGAATTTTTTGTAGAGCCAACGAGAACAGAAAGGAAGAGTATTATATTCACTTTTTATAAATGAAAGAACTTGACGTGCAAAAGGATCTCTAACATTCCCTTCTTTTTTTTGAAGTGAATAAATGCCTGAGGGTTTGCCATCTCTAACTGAACCAAGACCTGAAGTTGAAAAAGGTTCTATTGCAAACAACCCTTCTTTTATTGGAAAAATTTGAGAGTTATTAAAATTAGGTATTGTAATTCCAGCATGTAATTTCCATTGCTCTATAGAATGACCAGAAAGATTTGTTATAGGATGGAATCCAGCATCTTTAATTATTTTTTCAATTATTTTTCCTATTTCATTTAGTGAAGTGGAAGAGTTTATAATCTTAACAGCTGAATTTAAAGCAGTCTCGGTTATCTTGATGAGATTTTTGTTTTCTTCATCTGATTCTAGGTCTATAGTTATGGCTGTATCTGCGACAAAACCATCTATTTGAGCGCCTATATCTACTTTCAATAGACCTGAAGCGATAGAGGCTGTGTTATGTGATGGAGTTGAATGTGCGGCTATTTCATTAATTGATAGATTTACAGGAAATGCAGGTTTTGCTCCTAATTCAATTATTTTAGCTTCAATTTTTTCAGCTATTTCAAGTAAAGACATTGAAGGCTTTATTATTGATTTTGCATAAATAACGGCTTGTTTTGCTATTTTCCCTGCTTCAATTAATTTTTCTATTTCTTTTTCATTCATGAATAATTAATGTATGGGGGATTTAAAAAGTTACTTGAATGATTTATTAACTATTCAAAGAGCAAGGTTTAATTAATATGCAGAGAATTTTTTATTTCTTTAATCTGCGATCTTTAGGCACATGATTTATTATGCTATATCCTGAAGATTTGCCGCATCCAAGATAATCGGACTTGTTTTGAATTACAGATATACCTTTAGGAGAAACAATTGGCAAATCTCTTCCTTTTAGCCATTCTAATGTTTGGATTTCATTAATTTCAATAATATTTTTTTTAATTTGATCTTTAAACAAATTAGTTGCATCGAAACTTAGCCTTAGTTGAGAGTCAAATTCTTTTTTTATTATATATGAGCCTATGGTTTCTATATTAATGTTTTGTTTTAGTTCAAGAATTTCTTCTTTACTCAAATGACCCGAGAATGCCCGTATTTTTTCTTTTCCGCTTTCTATAAGCAAATATGGCAGTTCTGCGATGCCAAATTGTTCTTTCAATCTTTCTAATATTTTTTTCTTTTCAGATGATCTTATAAATTGGATTTTCATTCTACAACCTCCAGCGAGGTTCTAAGGGTCCAGCAATCGATATAGCGATTCATTTTATTTTTTCTATTTTCCAGTTTAATTGTTTAACTTTCTTAAAGAAAAGTCCAATATTATTTTTAAAAGGAATCATTAAATTAATAGGATGAGATATTTTATTTATTTTGATTATTCCAGCATTATATTTTTTATGCCAGTTATAAAATTTTCCTAGGAATTGCCATTTCTCATTTATTTTTTTGGGAATGACTACTAGATCTATGTCGCTACCAAAGTATCCTTCAAATCTTTTTTTATATCTTCCAAAATTCCCATTTGCAAGACTCCCCATAATATACGCTTCTTTTATATCATCCAAATAATTAGACTTTAAATTTTTAATAATTAAGTCATATATTATTTTCTGATTTTTATATATTATTTTATCTGGTTTTTTGTTTGTCATTTTATTTCACCTTCCAATGTTATTTTAGCAACAAAAAAACCTTCGCTGTCATTATCTTGAGGATAAATGCGGCAGCATTTTTGGACATCATTAGAGTAATTATCTCCGTGCCATGAGGCTACGCCAGGTCTAATTTTAATTGGTAAATTCATGTTATCAACTTTAATGGGAAAATTAGTAATTGCGAAATCTATGACAGATTCATTTTCTTCAGGTGCGTGAGTGCATGTGCTGTAAACAAGAGTACCTTCTATTTTTAAACATTTTAAAGCATAAGCAATCAGCTTTTTTTGCTGCCTTGAAAGATTATTAACAACTTTTTCGTTCCACATTAGAAAAGTTTTTGTGCTTGAACGAAGAGTTCCTTCACCTGAACAAGGGGCATCTAGAAGTATTTTATCGAAACGCATCGAAGTTTTTGAAATTTTTGAACATAAATTAATTGCGTCATTTCTTGTTACAATACAATTTGTGACGCTGCAACGTTCTAGATTTGATGATAAGATCATGATTCTATTTAATTTATAGTCATTTGCTATAATGGTTCCTTTATTTTTCATTAATGCTGCAATTTGAGTAGTTTTTGATCCTGGAGAAGCGCAGAGATCGAGAATAAATTCGTTAGGTTTTGGGGAAAGAGCAAGAGCAGACATCATGCTTGAGATTTCTTGAACATAGTAATAACCTAATATGTGTTCAATTGCATTTCCTAATTCGCCTGGAAGAAGATTGTTTTTTATCAACATTATTTCCTCATGTTCAGGAAAAGGTTGAGCGACAGACCATTTTTTTGATAATCGGTCAATAAGAGCAGAGGGGGTAATTTTTAATGTGTTACATCTGATAAAATTTCTTGGAGGTTTGTGTATTATTTCATTAAAATTTTGAAAATCGATGTCAGAAGAAAAAAGAGTTTGCATTCTTTCTTTAAATTTAGGTTTAAGTTCTGGTTTCATTTTGTTAAGTTTTAGTTTTTATTTTATATAAAACTCTGTTTATATCTTTAATTTAGTTAGGTATACGAGATGCTATTTTTTCCAAGCAGTCTTCGTAGATTCTCTTACTCTCGTTTGATATTATCTCAATTTCAGTTGGATAAGCATAGGATCTTTCATCTCCTTGGACACCTGCTGTTTTAAAGGGATGAATTGTTATGTTTATTTGTTCAAACATTATACTCCTATTTCTTAATTCAGATTCAACAATTTTTTTATTTGTATTTCTTTAAATTTTTTATCTTCTTTCATGTAATGTGAAAGAATCAAGAGGTTTTAAGCTTGGCGGTTCTAGGTTATTCTTGTTTGAGCGTAATTGGTAATAATCTTCTTATAAAAAGAATTGGATTTTTAATTTGGCTGGTTTTGAATTGATTTTTAATATCTCATAGGAAATGTATTTTGTATATTGATTATCTTTAAATTCCTAAATTCCCTAAAAATTAGGCACTAGGTTTGCTTACCATCTTTAGGTATTATTTTATCCTCGATAAAACTTTATTAATTGAAAATCTTATATTTTCAATAATGTCTATATACCTGAGTTTACCCTATTTTTTAGGCATTACATTTAATTTCTTCAATATTTTTTTCTTCATGGCAGAAAAGATAGTTTTGGTTACTGCTGGAGGGCATATCGCAAGCTTTCATGCAGCGATGAATGGTATGTATAGTTTTCTTGAGGAAAAAGCTAAAGGGAGATTTGGTTTATCTGAATATGATTTAGCTACGCATTTTTTATTTTATTCTTTTGGAGATTTAAGTTTAAATACAGGCGCCACTACTACAGCTTACACTGCAATTGTAATCTATGCCTTTAATTGTTGTTTGATTAAAACAATAAGCTTCTTTTAATGTGCTTGCGCTGACACAAAAGTCTGAGCCGAGAGTAATACCAGTTGAAGCAGTTCCTTTCAAATTATAGTTAATTCCACCGTCACTATCTGTGCAATTTATTCTAGATGCGAATTCATTACAGGCATTGTTTTTACATCCATAATTACACGTTACTGTTTCACTTGTTGGATTTCCATTACTGCAATAATATTCAGTTGCTGTAGTTGGAGCATAAGTAATTTCAGTACATGAGTCAGAATAACTAAATGGCTCGTTAGTCGCAGAATTAATTCCGTAAACGGTCCCATTTCTTATAGAATTAATTCCACCGTCAGTATCTGTGCACGAATTGCTTTGCTGCCCGGCACAGACCCCGTCACCACACAAATTATTTGGACAGGTAGCAACGCTAGTTTGAATTATCATTCCACTTGAATTACAATATGATTCATAAACTCTGGCAACACTGAACGCATTAATACATTTATCAACATAATTTACATTCCCTTTCTTAGCAGTTCCTTTCAAATTATAGTTAATTCCACCGTCAGTATCTGTGCACGGAGTTGATATATCTACACACGCACCTATACTTGTTATTTGATCAACAAGGCAATTATTTGGACATGAATATAATTTATTGTTTATGTTCTGATTAGCGTCACAATAATATTCGAAAATATAGTGCGTGGTGCTATTTTGCAATCCGCAATAATCTTTGTATGAAGAAGCATCTTTTGTTGTGGTTCCTAATTCATAATAATTTATCCCACTATCACTGTCAATACATTGGATTGAATTATTAGCGATGCATGTGCCATTACTACATCCATTGGCGCAGGAATAATCTTCTCCAGATACTTTACCATCTATAGTGCAGAAAGCTTCTCTTAAGTTATTTGGATTAGTGCAGAAGTCTTCTAGTACAATATAGCCTATTTGACCATATGTACCTGATGTTGCTTTTCCTTTCAAATTATAGTTAATTCCACCGTCAGTATCTGTGCAAGTTCAAGTCGAGGTATTTGTTGGTGGAGGAGGCAAAGTGATATTTTGCGTTTCATTTGTACTTGTAGTTACGTTTAGAATAAAGCCAGTGCTTCTTGTTTTGCCGTTGCCAGAGCCGATTATTGTTATTAGATATTGTCCTGTTGGGGTTGAACTAGATGTTAAAATTGATAGTTGCGAACTAAATGGAGGGTTGCCTGATGAAGGAGCAAGAGAGCAGGTTGTGGCAGAAGGACATCCGATATTGGAAAGGGAAACAGACTGAGAAATTCCGCCAAGAGAGCTGATTGAGACTAATGCAGAAGAGGCTGATCCTTGCGAGACAGAACTTCCAGAAGGACTTATTGAAATAGAGAAGTCAAAAGGAGTATAAGAGATATTGATAGGCAGCCAATCAAGGTAGCAATTAGTATTCTTTCCGCCACCTTGCTTGAAACATGTCGCGTTAATTACTAGATTTAAATTAGTTAGAGAGAAAGAAGACCAGTTTCTGTCATTTGTTAGATCTATTAAATATGATTTTTCTACTGTATTTCCACCGATAATGTGGCTAGGCCCGAATGTTAACCCTTCGTCATTGCTTACTTTAATTTCTAGATAGCCGCTACTAGTGCTGGCAAAGAAGTCTGAGCGCAGAGAGACTTTTTCTATTGTTGCACTTCCTGGGATGAGAAGATTGTAATTTCGCCAAATTCCTGATTTTTTAGTATCTCCTTTGGCTAGTGCTGTTGCTCGACTTGAATCATCCACAAAGGCATTTGCGCATGAAGACCAGTAGCCGTTGCATAAGGATGGAGAACGGATTTCTTCAATTAATCTGCCTGTGAAAAGAGGATTAAGAAGCAAACCTAACGTAATTGTTATTATGAGAAGTATTAAAGCTATTTTGTATATGCGCGCACTCTTTTTTGTTTCTGGCATCTTGTTCACACAGGTTTTGATGAGATAATAAAGAATTTAGTTCTTTTAAATGTTTCCGTGTTGAGATTCTATTAAGTCTTCGGCAGATTTATATATTATGAGCTCTTCTATTAAATAAGGAGGTGTAAAATGATAGTATGTTCATACTGTAAATCGTCTAAAGAAGTTGTAAAAAGTGGTTTCAGAAATAATAAATGTGGTAAAAAGCAAAGGTATCAATGCAATAAATGCAGTCATCTATTTGTTTCAAATGATGGCTTCTGGAAGATGAAGCATTCTCCAGAAATTATTTCAGAGGCGTTGAGCTGTAGAAAAAGAGGTATGTCTTATGAAGAGGTTAGTAAACATTTTCACGAATATGATAAAGCTGATAACATGTCTGTCTTTAAGGTTTTTAATTTGCTCTTCAACAATATA
>JBBSYK010000066.1:0-2661 GCA_038045285.1 Nanobdellota archaeon
AATTAAAAAAGGTAATGAACACTTTTGTGTTCGTTAAAAACGCAAAAGTTTAGTATAAGACAACTGAAAAAGGACTAGATGTAAGAATGGCAACAGACTTATTATTAGACTCCATAGAAAATAATTTTGACACTGCACTTATTTTTAGCGGTGATGCTGACTTTTCTCCAGCAATTGAATATATCGTGAGTAAGTTAAAAAAGAAAATTATTTATTGCAGATTCCCTAAACCTCGAACTAATGAACTGATCAAAATTTGTTCTGCAACCAGAATAATAAATAAAGATTTTGTCGTTAAAGCAAAATTAACGAGATGATAAGAAATGTTAAGGAGTGAAGAACTCTTCCCCCACCCCTTAAATCCCTCAATCCCTAACATCTCAAATAGAAAGCCCCTCATCTTCCCCCACATCTCCCAAAACCCTATAAACCTCTAACTCCATCCAGACAGAAATAAAGAAACAAAGCCAGATGCAGGAAAAGGTTTATAAACTATAACTATTATAATAATTATAACTCTTATAATATGGAAAATACAACAATAGCAGTTTCAAATGAGATAAAAGAAAGGATAAAGGAATTCGGAACGAAGGGAGAGACTTATTCTGAAGTTATAGCAAGGCTTTTAGAAAGTGCTAGAAAGAGGCAGTTGCAGGATTTATTAATGAATGAAGAAGACACCGTCTCTATCGAAGAAGCAATTTCTAATTCAAAAAAGAGATGGCAAAAGTAATTATTACGAAAAAGCTTGAAGAAGAGATAAATAAGATTTTTAAAAAAGAGTCAATAAAAATATTAGAATCTTTTAGAGATTTAGAAGAAAATCCCTATAAGGGAAGAGCAGTTGGGCAAGTCAGCGGAATTGTTATAAAAGAGATTAGACATGAAAATTATAGATTTTATTTTATTGCTGATGGATTCAAGATAAAAATGCTTCAAAAAGAAGAATTGAGTGATTTATTGATAAAATTTGTTAGAATGTCGGATAAGAAGAGCCAACAAAAGATAATTGATGAAATAAAAGATGTTTTAAGAAAAATTGGAGAGGAAGGCTTTTGAATTTCTCTGAATAAACTAAAGACTTTAAGGGTATGTAATCAATACTCGATAAAATTCTTGATTAATTCCTTCGGCCGTATTCTCTAATGGACAATTCTTAAAAATAAGCAATACAATCAACAGAATTGTCCATAAAGAGAATACTGGGCTATTAGTAACATAATTACCAGAATTCTCTTTAATAGGCATTGCAGTTTCATACACCCCATCAGCTGATGGAAAAGGGGAGCCAAAACCTGCCCAATCTTTAAGATTGGGTGATTTTTGAATATTTATTTACTGTAAGACATTATGAACAATGCGTAATTGCCGGAGAAAATATCATTAAAGAATTTAGGAAAGGTGCAAAACCAACAGATAGGCAAATCTTAGTATTTATTGCTCGCCTTAAACAAACCGACTTAGCTGCAAAAAGTATGCCTGCATGGGTTTACTTGTAAACAATCATTAGTTATTTTACTTAAATAAATTCTACTCAAGGAGATTCAATGCTTCTTTATCTTCAATATACTCTGCCTTGCATATTTCTGAAAAGTAAGGTATTGAATATAACATAGCCCATTTTTCAGTCAAATAGTGAGAACACCCTATGATATTTAACCCAAGTTTATTTATTTTAGAAAGTTTTTCTTTGTAGGTTTGTCGGTCATACTCTGATGCGTTCGGAGTGATTATCCCAGTGATATATGTGTTAACCCCTTTTTCTCTGGCTTGCTCTATAATTTCAGGAATAAATCCTCCACCAGTTACAATTGCAGCCTTTCCAACACTGTCATTTACCTTCTTCAGCTTGACTCTATAATCTAAAGTGCTATTTAGTCTTTTTACTAAATCTGAAAGCTTTTTTTCAGGTACTTTTCCGATTAAACCTAAATTCAAATCTACATTGCTTGTATCTATTCCAAATTCCTCTTCTACCTTTAGCTTTATAGCCTTTGCAAATCCATATGCTGTAGAAACTACTTTATCATTTCTATTCTTATCAAGAGGAGTATGTAATGAATATATTGATATCCCCATACTTTCCATTAACTGATAATCTCTTTCTTTAAAAAATAAAAAACCATGGCCATTTCTTCTCCCATCCCAATCAAATGGATGTTTTACGACAAGAAGAGTGTTTACAATTCCCCTTATACTTATTTCTTCAAGAACGAATCTACTTGGAGAGAAGGCAGTATATATTTTATTAACTTCTTCAGAATTTTTAATCATAAGGCCTGTATTTTTTCCGGACTTTCTAAAAGAAGCAATTGATTTCTTCAAAAATAAATCATCGAAAAGCCAATGCCAATCATCATTAACTTCTTTAACATCAAATTCTTGATCTAATTTAGAGACAATTTTGCTTAACTGCATAATCTGAGATATCTTGCCCCTTTATAAATTAAAACTATATCCTTACAAACTTGTTTAACAGTTGTAACATATCTTTCTTCTAAAAACAAGTCCTTTCTATAGAGAGCTTTGAATAACCCTCCAATTTGATATTATCTGAGGGTTTTCAAAGCGGTTCGATAGAGAACTTTAGGGGTTTTTCAAAGTCCTCTATATTTTATACAAAAAACAGCATGATATGGACAATTCTGTTGATTGTATTGC
>JBBSYK010000067.1:0-5155 GCA_038045285.1 Nanobdellota archaeon
ATCAGTAATTTTTTTATGCGCCCTTATGTGCTCTAATTAACAGAAAGGTCTATATATCACTTCATCCAATCTGGTATCTCCTTCTATTGTAAAAGCCGAAGCAAATGAGATTCTTTCTCGTTGAACAAGTTTAGAAAACTGTCCAAAAAAATTCTTAAAACTCTTGAATAAATTTTTTGCATTTCCTTTATTAAATTTATGATGAGTATTCATTATTTTTTCTTGATTCGCAAAGTCCGATAATTCTAACTTTGCTCCAATAGTTCCTTGAGATATAATTTCAGGAACTAACATGGCTTCTATATAAAGACTCTTCATAGGCAATAGATTAAATCTTTCCAAATGAAGCATTCTTTCACATATTTGTTCATTAAAAGCTTCAGTTAAAGAGCAAAGACCCCTATATCCTTTTTGACTAAGATATGTTATAGGGGCTATACCCTTTATTCTTACGTAGTCTCCCATTTTATCACGTACAATTGCAGAACGCAGACCTGATGTTAATGCTTCTTCTGTGCGTTCTGTCGGTCTTTCTAATAAAACATCTGTCTTAGATAATCTTTCTCTGATTAGCCAAACTTTTGATTTCTCACCGTTAGTTTTTAATTTCTCAACTCTTAATTTTTTTCTTGGAAAAAGCAAAATAGGCTTTCCTTTCTTTTCATAAAGACCGCGGGTTTGAACTGTATTAGAGTAGTTATATCTTCTAAAAATTTCCTCATTCATCTTTTCTGTTACTTCATCAAGCGTGGTCATAAACATGCACTACATATGTTCACTATATAAATTTTACTATTTGTTACTACTTTATAGTTTTATAAAATTCAGTACTCCAATCCTCTTCTTGCCACAATTCCAGAATCATATGGATGCTTTATTTTCTTTACTTCCGTCACGAGATCTGCCAATTCAAAAACCTCAGGAAGAGGATTATGAGAGCCAGTGAGAATAAACTCTTGATTTTTTGGCTTCTCTTTTATTAATTGAATTATTTCACTCTCATTCAATAAGCCTAACTGTACAGCATAGAGGATTTCATCAGCTATAATAATGTCATATTTACCAAAACAAGATTTTAAGTAATTTATACCTCCATTAACATATTTTCGATGTTCTTCTTTCTGTCTCTCTCCTATAACCCATTTTCCAGAGCCAAATCGCTTAAACGAAAAACTTTCAAATCTTTCTAAAGCCTTAAGTTCTCCAGGATAATCAATTTCAGAATCTCCTGTTCCATTCTTCATAAACTGCACTAGATGTACAGAATATCCATTCCCGCAAGCGCGAAGAGCCGTGCCTAAAGCAGAAGTTGTCTTTCCTTTTCCATTCCCCCAGAATACCTGGACTAGACCTAAATTTGATTTGTCCATCCAAACAAAGAGAAAGGGAAATATATAAAGATGATTGAGATAAATTACTAAAAAAGAAATGAAAAAATTCACAAAATCTCAACAATTTCTCCAATATTTTTTTTCAGCGAATAAAGCTTTGGAGGTCTGTGCGAGACGTCTCTTTTTATTTCTTCATCTTTAAGAATATTCAGAGAAATAATTTTTTTAGCAAAATTTCGCTTATCGAATTTTCTGTCAAAGACAATTTCATATATGTTCTGAATTTGACTCATAGTAAATTTTTCTGGGAGAAGAGAAAATGCAACGGTCGTATATTCAAATTTCCATCTAAGTCTTTTTAATGCATATTCGAGAATTTTTTTATGATCAAACGCTAATAATGGAAGGCTCTTAACTAAAAACCACTGTGCATCTGAAACATCTGTTGTTGCTTCCAATTTTATATTTTCAGAGTTTACTAAAGCTATATAAGAAACAGTTATAACTCTCCCCCTAGGATCTCTTTTTGGATATCCAAAAGTATAAAGCTGTTCAAGATAAACGTCCTTTACTCCGGTCTCCTCTGCCAGCTCTCTTTTTGTAGCATTTTCAAGTGATTCATCAATTCTTACGAATCCTCCAGGAATTGCCCATTTACCCTTAAAGGGCTCAACATCTCTTTTGACTAGAAGGACTTTTAATTCCCGGTCTCTTAAAGTGAAAATAACAATATCTACTGTTACAGAGGGCCTTGGATATTTATCTTCCATAGCGTTTATTAAACAATAAGATATTTAAAGATTTGGACTTTGTTTAAAGTTATGATAACTATTCTGTTTCCTGGCAGACACCATATGCTTACTAAATTTCAATATAATTATCTAAGAAGCATAGTTGACCAGGGAATTGATGGAAAAAAGATTCGTAGAATAATTTTCGCAATAACTTCTGCAGACCACGCCAATACGCGAAGAAATCCAATTCCTCTTTATTTAAGAGTTCTAGCAATAGAGAAATTTTCAAGAGATTTGCCTTGCGAGGTTAAAATTTACCCTATTCCTGATGTTAAGCAAACAAACAAATTCGCAGAATATGTCTTGAGTCAAATTGAATATCAAGGAGGTGAGAAATTAACGCCGAAGAATACAATACTTGCTTGTTCAACTCCTCCAGTAATTGAACTTTTTAAAAAACTAAAATTTTATAATTTGCCGGTTGAATTAGTAAATGCAAAAAAAAATAAATATTCTACTCTAAGACCATATGAAGTTGTTGATTTATTGGTTGAAGCAGGAAAAAACTGGAGAAGTGATTTAAAATGGAGAGAGTTTGCTTCTCAAACAACCAAAGATGTTTATTTGGAATACAATTTAGGAGATAATATAATTGAATTGTTTAATGATTCATTGATTAATGAAGATGCTGATTTAACAGACAGCAGAGACTATAACAGCTATGCTAGAGGAATGGATCAAAATATTGAATTTAAATTTACAGACATTCAGCCATTCGTTATACAGGGAAAAGTTGTTGATGCGGGCTGCGGAACAGGCGCTTTAGTTTGGTATCTTTCAAAGCATTTTGGAGAATCAGATATTATTGGCATTGAAGTAACAAGAAAATTTTTTGAGTATTGTAAATTGCAACAATACCCAAATCCCTTTGTTTACTTTTACAGGAGAAATATTTTAAATCAAAATTTTAAAGATGATACTATGGACACTTTTATTTATTCTTCTGTTCTTCATGAAATTTATTCATATATCAATAAAGATGCTCTAAGAAAAGTTTTAAGAAATACTTACAATCAGCTTGCTCCAGGCGGAAGAATAATAATAAGAGATGTTGTTGGTCCAGAGAATGGAAAAGAGAAAGTTTTCCTAGAGTTAAACGAAAAGGACGGAAAAAATTCAAGAGATACAAAAACTCTTTCAACCTATTCTAAATTTTATGAATTTGTTAAAGACTTTATTCCTAGAAAGATCAAATTTAAGGAAAAAAATATCAACAGCAAAAAGCTTATAGAAATTTCAATGAGCGATGCTTACGAATTTATAAGCAAAATGAGTTATACTGATAATTGGCATAGTGAAATGCACGAAGAGTTCGGATTTTGGAGTTTTAGTGATTGGAATAAAGAACTGAAAAAAGCAGGATTTGAAATTGTTGCTGGATCACATCCATTCAAAAGTGAATATATTATTAAAAAAATGTATAAGGGAAAAGTTACCATCTATAAACAGAGAAGAAAAAACCTAGTGATTATAAATTATCCTCCAACAAATATGATTATTGCAGGCGAGAAGCTTAAAGTTATTTAAAACTTGCCCAGCCTTTTATCTGCTCTGACAAATCAGGCAAAGAATAAACAATCGTTATTTCTGGTCTTGATAATCTTGTTTGAATTTCTATATCTTTTATTCTTGAATATTCGGGATGAACTCCAATAAATAAGGTCTTGCTTCCAGAGTTTTGTTTTCCAAGTTCATAAAGAGTTATAGGACAAAGTGTTTCTTTTGGAAACCAAAATGAAACTGCAGATGCTCTTTCTAAATGCTCAAATTCCCAAGTTATTTGTTCTTCTTCTATATTAGTATTTTCGCTAGGATAAAGTTTTCTTCTTGGATTCAATAAAGCGAGGTCAGTATCTTCAAGCAAATTAGTCAAGTCTGATTGCCAGATCGGGCAGTTGCTTATTCCTCCTGCTAGAAAAATAGACCTTTCATTTCCATTATAGACTTGAGGGCACTCTACATATCTCATTTTAATTTAATAACTCTTAGCGGTTTCCCGATTCTTATTTTTATTCTGGCTCCTTCTCGAAGTTTAATTAATTTCAAAGAATCTATAGAAATAAAAGGCGAAGAATCGCTTAACGAAATAATTTCTATTTCTTCATTTTCTTTAATGCGGCCATTAATTAAATTTAAAGGAGATAATCTGCCCCTATAAGGCTCTGTTAAAATGAACCTAGCTTCTCTTGAAGTCTTTGGAAAAGAGTTTCCATCTGGAAATAAATATCTCGAAGCAGAATTATACCATCCGCTAGAACCAGCTCCTGTTGAAATAAGTAATCCAGAGCCTTTTTGCTCTTCAACTCCGCCATTAAATTTTATAATATGTCTGGACATATTAAATCTCTCTTTTTCACCAATAAAAATTTCTGAAATAGCTAATTCATTAATTTCTTTATCATCGATCTCAACTTTTAGTCTTGTCCACTCTTTTATTTCAAAATTATCTCTCAATAAAGTTTCATAAATTTTCCCAAACTCTCCCGTACTAACATTAGTCAATGCCCCCTCACTTCTTTCAGGATCTGAGTTTATTCCAAGCACAGGTTTATCATAAATAAAATGCGAAACAAATTGAAAGTGATTATCTCCTCCAAACGATATTACAATATCATAATCACTTATATTTTCTTTATTTAAGGAATCTCTATCAATATGATCGGCTCTCGATAGCAATTTTTTAATAATTTCAAGAGATTCTTTTTGCTTTTTATGGCTGCTGAATATTCTTTCTAAATTCAAACCTTCTTTTTCATAAAATTTGACAAGTTCTTGCTCAGTCAGATTAAGTCTTTTCATATCCCATTCCACTTTAGTTAGTTTTGGAACTAATAATATTCTTTTATCTTTCATATTTACCTCCTATCTGAAACAAACCATCGCTTGCTCTAATAATACGTTCACGCTCTTTTATGCATTCTATCCATATTTGTGGAAAAACTTGTCCATGCCTAGCGCCCAATAATGTTCCTACAATCGACAGGCTGTAATAAAATTAAAATAATCTCAAAAAATCAATAGTAAAAATAT